>CAYLLO010000001.1:0-71708 GCA_964384805.1 uncultured Staphylococcaceae bacterium
AACAATATAAAATGAAAGGAGAAGCGTAGACAATAAGTTGTCTACTCGACTGATAAAAAGTGAGTAGAAAATTAAAGAAACTTTTATTTTTGTTAATTTTATTTTTAGTATTTAATCTTTACGCATGTACTAATAAAAAACAAACTTTAAATATCCATAATTGTTTAGAAAATTTAAGTGAGTGGGAATATGATAAAAAATATCATTGCGGAGAAATTGGGACAAAAAATAGAAAGTGTCTAATTTGTAAAAAAGTTGTTGAAACAAAAGAGGTATTAGTAGAACATGAGTTAAAAACTAGAGAAGTTTTACCAGAATGTACAAAAAATGGGCGAATTGTGGTAAATTGTAGAAATTGTGATTATACATTAAAAACTATTATTCCTGCTACTGGACATGTTCTAAGTGATTTATTTATAGTTGATGAGATAGGTATTGATGAGGTAGGTTTGAGATACACTAAATGCGTTACTTGTAATAAGCAATTATATAAAGAAGAGTTTGCGAATAATGGATATTTTGCTCATGGAAAATTATCAGTAAAAGAGGCTGATTTAGTCGATCAATATGGTGAAAAATTTCAATTATATGGTTTAAGTTCTCATGGAATCCAATGGTATGGTCATTTATTGACATATGATACACTTAAAGCTATTCAAACGGGATTCGGTAATAATATTGTTCGTTTTGCTTTTTATCCTGATGAAAATGGATATTGTGATGGAACTGAGAATAAGAAAGTTCAAATGTTACAAGATTTATATGAAGGAATCGAGGCGGCAACCAAACTTGGTTTATATGTTATAGTTGATTGGCATATGGTTGGTGCAGTGAATGAAAAGGATAAAAACCCACTTTATTATTTAAAAGAAGCAAAAGAATTTTTTAGCATGGTATCTGAAAAATATAAAGATTATGATAATATTCTTTATGAAATTATGAATGAACCAAATGGAAGTACAACATGGACTGATTGTAAAAAATATGCTAATGTGATAATACCATGTATTAGAAAAAATACGGATGCAATTATTTTAGTAGGTAATCCGCGCTGGACAGCAGATTTAAATTCGGTAATGCGTAGTCCATTACAAGGGTATGAAAATATTATGTATACTTATCATTTTTATGCTAATGGTCATCGAGATTGGTCACAAGTTGTAAATGCTTATAGTATGGGGATACCAGTGTTTATTAGTGAATTTGGAATGATGGAATCAAGTGGAGATGGGCCGCTTGATATTAATAGTGGTGAAAATTGGTTAGATATTTTAGATGAACGGAATATTAGTTATGTAGCATGGAATATTTCTAGTAGTAAAGGAAGTGCGTCAATCTTCAAATATGGTACATATGAATATGATAATGTTGAAGATTGTAATTTAAAAGATTGGGGAATATATTTAAAAAAAATATATCGTAAAAAATCAGGTTTAGACAAATAAAAAAGCAAATTACTTCTTTTTTAGAAGTTAACGTTTTATAATAATTGTAAGATAAAGGAGGAACTATGGTTATGTATAAATTGGAACATTTATCAACTGAAGAATGCTATAATATTTTAAAAGAAGCATTAAAAACAGGTGCAGAATTTGCGGAAGTATTTATGGAAGATACAGTAAATTATGCTCAAGAAATGATTAGTTGTCAAACTACAAAATGTACGACATCAATGGTTAAAGGAGCAGCTTTTAGAATTATTAAAGGTGAAACAGTAATTAATGCAACAACTACTGATCTTAGTTATAAGAATTTAATGAAAGAAGCAGCTAAGCTTTCGGCTAATTTTGAAGGTATGCAAACCACAATGCCATTAGAATTTAAAGATGTAACTAACGAAAATAATGTAATTATTAATGAACAAAGAGTATATGATGATGGGACTATGATTTTAGATAAATTCTCTAAAGCAGCATTAGCGGTGTCTAAGGAAGTTGTTCAAACAATTGCTAATATTACTAAAAAAAATCAACATATTTTTGTTTTTGCTAGTGATGGAGCTTATGCTAAAGATCATCGTTGCAATACAAGAGTTAGCTTAACTGTTGTTGCTAGTGATGGGAAAAATATGCAATCAATCAATGCTAATGTTGGTGGCAATCAATCAATGGAACAATATGATGATTTTGATGCTGAAACATTTGGGCGCGAAACAGCAGAATCTGCTATTACTATGTTACATGCAGATGAAATGGTTGGAGGAGAAATTCCTGTAGTTATCCATAATGGTTTTGGAGGTGTAATTCTTCATGAAGCGGCTGTTCATGGACTAGAAGCAACAAGTGTAGCTCGTGGAATGAGTGTTTTTTGTGGTAAGATGGGGGAGAAAATCGGAAGTGATATTGTTAATGCGGTAGATTGTGGTACGGATTTTGGAGCATGGGGGTCACTAAATGTTGATGATGAAGGAACGCCAACTAAACGTAATTTATTAATTGAAAATGGAATTTTAAAGGGATATTTAGTTGATAAACGTAATGCAAGAAAGATGAACCATCCTATCACAGGGTCATCACGTCGTGAATCTTACAAATATATGACTACATCACGTATGACTAATACATATTTTTTAAATGGAAAATCCACATTTGAGGAAATTATAGCAAATACAAAATATGGGCTTTTTGCGAAACGTATGGGTGGTGGAAGTGTAAATCCTGCAACAGGTGAATTTAATTTTGCAGTTAATGAAGGGTATATGATTGAAGATGGTAAAATAACTAAACCGGTTCGTGGAGCAACGTTAGTAGGATCTGGTAAAGATGTTTTAATGCGTATAGATATGATTGCTAATAACTTAAGTTATGGTCATGGAATGTGTGGATCGATGAGTGGATCGATTCCAACAAATGTTGGACAACCAACTATTAGAGTATCTAAAATGACTGTTGGTGGGAAAGGAATTAAATAATTATGACATATAGTGAAATTATAGATAGAGGTTTAAATCTTGGAATTAGTGAAATAGAATTATACATTGTTTCATCAAAAGGAATGAATATGTCTTTGACAGATGGTGAGTTAGATTCTAATAGTTTTACTGAAGATTTTGGAATGTCAATTAGAGGACTATATAATGGTAAAATGGGCTATGTATATCTTGAATCTGTAGAAGAAGAGGATGTTCTTTTTGCTTTAAATAGTTTAATTGAAAATGCTACTAAAGTTACATCATCTAATAAAGATTTTATTTATGATGGTAGTGGTGAGTATCAAAATATTGAACCTATAAAAGCGGATTATGAAAATTATACGATTAGTACCAAATTATCTAAATTACAAGAATTATCCAAAAATGTTTTAGCTCAAAATGATTTGATTAAAAAAGTTGGACATTGTCATTACGGAGAAAATGCCTCAACTACTAGAATTATTAACTCAAAAGGTTTGGATTTGAAACGTGAATTTTCATATGCTATGGCAATGGCTGGGGCTTTAGCCTCAAATGGTACTGAAACATCTTTGGGGTATGCAAGAGATGTACAATTCGAATTTGAAAAAATTGATTATGAAAAAATTGTTAAAAAGAGCACAGATGAAGCGCTTGCATCTCTTGGAGCTGGTTCATTAAAAACGGGAGTATATTCAGTAATATTTAGATATAATGTTATGACTAGTATTTTACAAGCATTCTCTAGTGTTTTTAGTGGGGATGCAGCTGTAAAAAAATTAACACTTTTAACTGATAAAATTGGAACAAAAGTTTTTGGAGAAAATATCAATATTATTGATGATCCATTCTGTGCCAAAGCTCTTATTAAACAACCGTTTGATGATGAAGGAGTACCTTGCCATACTAAAAATATTGTAGAAAATGGCATATTTAAAGGCTTTATGCACAATTTATCTTCTGCTGATTTCTTTAATACAAAATCAACTGGTAATGGTTTTAAAACAAGTATTGCGGGAAGTGTAAATGTTTCTTCTACTAATTTTTATTTACAACCAGGTGAAAAAACTTTAGAAGAAGTTATTTCAAGTATGAAAGAAGGCGTTTTAATTACTGATGTTAATGGCTTACATGCAGGATTAAATCCAATTTCTGGGGCATTTAATGTTCAAGCTTCAGGATTTGAAATTAAGGATGGGAAAATTGATAAACCTGTCACATTATTTGTTGTATCAAGTAATTTTTATGAATTATTAAATAATATTGAAGAAATTGCAAATGATTTAGAGGATAACTTTATGGGTGTTGCTGCTCCATCTGTTAAAATAAAGAAGGTAATGATTTCGGGTAAATAAAAAAAGGGTGCCGGTAATGCGGCATCCTTAAATTTTTATTTATTAAAAAAATTAGGTAAATCACTTATATTTAAAATATTAACTTCGTATACTTTAGAATTTGGTTCAACAATTACAATTTCATTTTCGTTTTTCCAATAAACAATTTGTTTTGCATTAGGATGAATTAATACCATTTTATTTTTGGTTTCTAATTTCATAAATGGAGGTATTTCGGCAATCCTAGTTTTGAAAGGTTGAGCCTTACCTGGACGATCACCTGCACCATAATGCATTTCCCAAGTATTAAAATTGTTGATTGTTACTTCTGCAAATTTTTCTATTGGTAAAACTAAAACTGCATAAGTTATGTTGCCGACTGTTAAGTCAAAAGAATAATCTTTACAGTTAGAATTGGTAATCGTAAATTTAATATTATTGTCATTTAATATTTTAGAAATATCCTTAATTGTAAGTTTAGGATTTGTCTTTAAACTGGTTAAGGAAATAATTAAAGTTGTTCCTAAAATAATAACTAAAACAACAATAATTGGCGAATTTAATAAATCTAAAATACCTAAAAATCTCAAAATAATTCTCCTATTCTAAATCTTGATTTTTTTTAACTAAGAAAGGCCATAAGGCACATCCACATACGATGCATAAAATTGTGCAAGCAAGATTATATCCAAGATTATAAACAATAAATGAATAGAACCAAATGGCATTACCGTAACCTGCTTCAATCGCATATTCTTGAAAAAATAATACACCGGATAAACTATGAAATACATAGCGTACAAAACTAGCAATAATAATTCC
This sequence comes from uncultured Staphylococcaceae bacterium, assembly GCA_964384805.1. Taxonomy (GTDB): domain Bacteria; phylum Bacillota_I; class Bacilli_A; order ML615J-28; family CAG-313; genus HGM10611. Next base: position 5,047 of record CAYLLO010000001.1, read on the forward strand.
GATGATAAACATAAAAATGTTTTTTTGTCCACTTTTTTGGAAAAAACCTGTTAATCCTAAAGCGGTAAATGGTAATAAATAATCAAAAAAAATAGATCCCCAGTGAAACCAAAAGCCACCAAGCATAAAGTTTATAATTCCAAAACATAGTCCGGAAACTAATCCATATTTATATCCGTGACGATATCCAGCTAGAATGATTGGTAATCCAGCGAGGGAAACGCCTCCCCCTTGGGGCATTTCAATGTGAATAAAATTTTCAAATATAAGTTCCAAAACAGTTGCTAGTGCAATTAAAAGCGCTGTTTCTGTCAAAGGAAGTAAACTTTTCTTCATAATTCCTCCTTCTACAATAAACCGCGGTCTTTTGCTAATAGATTCTCAATTCCGTACGCTAGCATTACCTAGATCACGTTCATGGGTCGTTAACTTAATAACCTCTCAGCGAAAGCTCCCCGTAAATATTGTTTTTAAAAAAATTTACAATGTTATTATAGCTTTTTTAATATTTTATGTCGAGTGAAAAGTGAATTTTTTATTTGAAACATCATATTATAGACTGATGAGGTGAATATGAAAATTGTAATAGGGGAGAAAAATGGTAAAACTATAAAATATGCCTATAATATAAAAGCGATACTTGCTGATGAAATGTGTGGTATTAAATCTATTAAAGAAGATGTAGAAATTTATATTCCTTATGATAAGATATTGGATAATGGGATGATTGATAATACAAATATTTATTTTGAAGAAGTATTAATTACTTTAAATGTTAAAAAAGTTTATTATCGATATTCGTTGAATGATTATTTAAAAGGGGTAATTAAGTTTTATCATATAGAGTTTTATACAAATTTTATTGTATAATCCCCGCCTCATCGTTATTGGAAAAATGTGATTAACATTTTTTCTTTTTTTTTAAGAAAAAAGTTAAGATTTGTAGTATAATTAGATTAAGTTTAGAATAGATGATTTAATTGTACTATATTGAACAATTAGAAAGGAAAAAGATATGGGTATAGATAGAGAGTCATTATTAAGTCGCCAAAAGAAAATTCGCAATTTTTCCATTATTGCTCATATTGATCATGGTAAAAGTACGTTGGCAGATCGTATTTTAGAATATACTGGAACTTTAGAACAACGTGAAATGAAAGATCAAATTTTAGATAATATGGATCTAGAACGTGAACGCGGTATTACGATTAAACTTAATGCGGTTGAACTTAATTATCGTGCTAATGATGGAAATGACTATATTTTTCATTTAATTGATACTCCGGGACATGTTGATTTTACGTATGAGGTTTCTCGTAGTCTTGCGGCATGTGAAGGAGCAGTGCTGGTAGTAGATGCCTCACAAGGAATTGAGGCTCAAACATTGGCTAATGTTTATTTGGCACTCGATAATGATTTGGAAATTTTACCACTTATTAATAAAATTGATTTGCCGTCTGCTAATCCAGAAAAAGTAAAAAAAGAAGTTGAAGATGTAATTGGACTAGATACTAGTGATGCGGTTTTAGCATCGGCTAAGGAAGGAATAGGAATTCCTGAGTTACTTGAACAAATTGTTATAAAAGTTCCTTGTCCAATAGGTGAACCTGATGCAAGTTTACAAGCTTTAATTTTTGATTCTTATTATGATTCATATCGTGGAGTTGTACCTCTTATAAGAGTAAAAAACGGAACTGTTAAAAAAGGTGATAAAATTAAGATGATGGCAACTGGTGCTGTTTATGAAGTTACTGAATTAGGGGTTAATACTCCAAAAGAAAAAAAACGAGAGTTTTTGACGGTAGGTGATGTAGGATGGATTGCGGCATCAATTAAAGATGTTTCAACTGTTAGTGTTGGTGATACTATTACTTTAGTAGATGATGAGGCGGATAAACCGCTTGCAGGGTATCGCAAACTTAATTCTATGGTGTTTTGTGGGATTTATCCAATTGAGGCTAATAAATATGATGAATTAAAGGAAGCTTTTGAAAAGTTAAAACTTAATGATGCTTCACTTACTTTTGAACCTGAAAACTCTCAAGCTTTAGGACATGGATTTCGTGTTGGTTTTTTAGGACTTTTACATATGGATGTTATTCAAGAACGTATAGAACGTGAGTTTAAAATTGATATTATCGCAACTTCACCAAGCGTTGATTATCATGTCTATCTAACTAATGGAACGATGATTGAAATTGATAATCCTAGTTTGTTACCGGATCTTACAATGATTAAAAGAATCGAAGAACCTTATGTTAATGCTACTATTATGGTTCCGAGTGATTATGTTGGGGCTATTATGGAGTTATGTCAAGCAAAACGAGGGACATTTAAGGATATGCAATATATTGATGATAATCGGGTGACATTGCGATATGAAATACCACTTGCAGAAATTGTATATGATTTTTTTGATCGCTTGAAGTCAACTACTAAAGGTTATGCTTCGTTTGATTATGAACTTAGTGCTTATCATGAATCTAAATTAGTTAAACTTGATATTTTATTGAATGGTGAGAAAGTTGATGCTTTAAGTGTAATTATTCATAAAGATTTTGCTTATTCTAAAGGTCGTGCATTAGTTCAAAAACTGCGTAAAGTTATTCCGAGACAAATGTTTGAAGTACCTGTACAAGCAGCTATTTCTAATAAAATAATTGCTCGCGAAAATATAGCAGCTCTCCGAAAAGATGTTCTTGCAAAATGTTATGGAGGAGATATTTCACGTAAAAAGAAATTGTTAGAAAAACAAAAAGAAGGTAAAAAACGAATGAAACAAGTGGGAAGTGTTGAAATTCCACAAAATGCATTCTTGGCGGTTTTAGAGTTAGATGAAGAATAAAATAGGCCTTTATATTCATATTCCTTTTTGTCGTCATATTTGTAATTATTGTGATTTTTTTAAACGCGTTTCTTCAAAAATATACCAAGATCAATATATAGAATATTTAATAAAAGATATTGCCAAAAATGTACAAATAATGTTTGATACTATTTATATTGGTGGTGGGACACCTAGCTCGCTGGATTTAAATAATCTAAATAAATTATTAAAAGCAATTGAAGAAAAAATATGTTCAGATAAATTAAAAGAATATACAATTGAATTGAACCCTGAGGATATAAGTTTAGAGCTTATAAGTTGTTTAAAACAATATAGTATTAATCGTATTAGCATTGGCATTCAAACATTTAATATTCGCCTTCAAAAAATTATTGGTCGTGTATCGAAATATGAGGAACTTTATCAAAAAATTGCTTTGTTAAAGAAATATGGTTATCAAAATATTAATGTAGACTTAATGTATGGAATAGCCGATGAAACAATTGCTGAATTAAGAGAAGATGTTACCAAAATATTAGCATTGCAACCTACTCATATTTCGACTTATTCGCTTATTTTGGAAGAAAAAACAATTTTGTATCATCAATATTTAAAGGGTGAGTATTTAGTTTCTAATGATGATTTGGAAAGTGATATGTATTATGAAATTATTAAAATCTTAAAAGATAATGGTTATTATCACTATGAAATTAGTAATTTTGCATTACCTAATCATGAATCTATTCACAATCTCATATATTGGAGTAATGGCGAGTACTTGGGAATAGGGGCAGGAAGCAGTGGCTATATTAATGGATTAAGATACAAAGTTACAACTAATTTAAAAGATTACTTTTTAGGAATTGATAATAATACAATTATCTATGAAGAATGTGAAAAAATAGATCTAGATACTATGATGTGGGAAGAGATAATGTTGGGATTAAGAAAAATGGAAGGAATTTCAATTTCTTTGTTTTTAGAAAAGTATAATATTTCAGTTTTTGAGGTTTTTCCGAATATTAGAAATTTAATAATTGATGGTTTTTTAGAAATAGAAAATAATTATTTAAAAATAACCGATAATAATTATTATATTTCTAATGCTATACTTGCAAAAATAATGTAGGTGATGATATTTGCGATATTTTAAATTAACGATGAAATTTAAAATATTGTTAAGTTTGTTTTTAATCGGTTTGGTAATGGGGATTGTTACCACAGAACAAACAAAGATAGTGATGCCGATTTTAGAATATAATGAACTATCTAAAATAAGAATGTTTATTAATACTTTCACGATAAATATTTGGAGTTTATTTATTATATGCTGTTTAGGTTTTAATATAATAGGAATTATTTTGATATTAATCATTATTTTTTTGAAAGGATATATTGAAGGTGTTTCATTATTATGGATTTTTAAGTTAAGTAGTAGTTTGACAACTATTAATATTATTTCGCTTTTAATTTATTGGATAACAATGATACCTTTGTTTTTTTGGTTAGTAAATAAAGTGACCAAAATTAAAGAGCAATGCATAAAAAAAGATGAAGAAAAAAATAAAATAATGATTGTTGTATTGATTGTTAACATAATTTATAGTTTAATTATATCGTTGATTAACTAGAGGTGATAAAATGAAAGAACTTGTAACAGAATATCGTTATTATTTACGTAGTGAGCGTGCCATGCAACCCAATACAATTTCTTCGTATGTTAGAGATGTTGAAGCATATTTAATATATTTAGAAGATGTTTTATATATTGATGATCCGGAATTAATCAAAGAAGATGATGTTACAAGATTTTTATTATCTCTTAAAAAGAAAAAGTATACTGCTACTTCCATTAGCAGATATTTAAGTAGTATTAAATCTTTTCATAAATTTTTATCTAAAGATGGTTTAACAAGGAAAAATGTTGCTTTGCAAATATCCTCACCTAAAATTGATAAGAAATTACCAACTGTATTGACAGTTGATGAAGTTTCAAAATTATTGGATAGTATTAAAGGAGACAAACCGCTAGATTTGCGAAACGAAGCAATGTTTGAATTAATTTATGCCTGTGGTTTTCGAGTGTCGGAGTTGGTTGACTTAAAAATAAATAATTTACATTTAACTAGCAAAATGATTCAAGTAATTGGTAAAGGGGCTAAAGAAAGGTTAGTACCTGTTAATGATTATGCGATTAAAATTTTGAGAAGATATTTATTAGAAGCAAGACCATTATTATTAAAAAATTCTAAAGATAATGGTTATGTTTTTTTAAATAATTCTGGACAAGTCTTAAGTAGAGTAGGTTTTTTTAAATTATTAAAGGATATTGCTAAAAAAGCAGGTATTACAAAAGATATTTCACCTCATACTTTAAGACATTCATATGCTACTCATTTGCTTGAAAATGGAGTGGATTTACGCTATATTCAAGAACTTTTAGGGCATGAAGATATTTCAACTACTCAAATATATACCCATTTAAGTTTGGGAAAAGTAAAAGAGGTTTATAAAACAGCTCATCCAAGAGAAAGGGAGAATAAAAATGAATAAATTTAGAAGAATATTTGTTATTGTTGCTGACTCATTAGGGGTTGGTGCGTTACCAGATGCCGAAAAGTATAATGATGTGGGAGCCAATACTTTGGGACATATTGCTAATAAATATATTGGATTTAGAATACCTACACTAGAAAAATTAGGGATAGGTTATCTTACTCATTGTGAATCTGTTACTGCATGTTTGGCACCTGCTGGGGTTGTTGGGAAAATGGAAGAATTAAGTGTTGGTAAAGATACTTTAACTGGTCACTTTGAAATGATGGGGCTGAAGGTTGAAACTCCGTTTCCGTCTTTTACAGATGTGGGTTTTCCTCAAGAATTGATTGAGAAATTGGAGAATTTTAGTGGGCGTAAAGTAATTGGTAATATTTCTGCTAGTGGGACAGAAATTATTAAAGAATTAGGGGAAGAACAATTAAAAACTGGAGCATTGATTGTTTATACATCAGCAGATTCGGTTTTGCAGATTGCTGCAAATGAAAAGGTTATTCCGCTAGATGAACTTTATCGTATTTGTGAATATGCTAGAAAAATTACAATTGAAAATCCTACATGGATGGTTGGGCGTATTATTGCTCGTCCTTTTGTTGGCGAAAATAAAGATAATTTTACAAGAACTGCTAATCGTCATGATTATGCCTTGAAACCTTTTGGTAAAACTGTTTTAAATAGCTTGAAAAATAAAGGGTATGATGTTATTGCTGTAGGTAAAATCAATGATATTTTTAATGGCGAAGGAATTACCAAATCTTATAAAACAGTTAGTAATCGCAATGGTATGGATATTGCTATTAAATTATTAAAAGAAAATTTTAATGGTTTGTGTTTTATTAATTTAGTTGATTTTGATGCTTTATTTGGTCATCGACGTGATTTGCCAGGATATGCTAATGCAATAATGGAATTCGATTTGCAATTGCATGAGTTTATTAAACGAATGAGTAATGATGATTTATTAATGGTGGTGGCTGATCATGGTAATGATCCGATTCATCATGGAACTGATCATACTAGAGAATATACACCATTAATTGTTTATCATAATAATGTGAAAGGAGGAATTCTTCCGATTTCTAAAACTTTTGCGGTTGTGGGTGCAACTATTGCGGAAAATTTTGAAGTAGAAGCCCCAATTATTGGAGAAAGTATTTTGGATAGAATAATTAAATAAAGATGTTTACGCATAAAATAAAATTTGATGATCAAACCAATTTAGAGGTTTATGTATGGGCTCCGTTAGAAGAAGAGGAAACTAAAGGAGTTATACAGATTATTCATGGTATGGCAGAATATATGCCGAGATATAATGAATTTGCTGAATTCTTATCGAATAATGGTTATGTTGTTATGGGTTGTGATTTATATGCCCATGGTAAAACTTGTGGCGATTTTAATCGATTGGGTGTGGTAACACGTTATGATTTTATGATGGCAATGATTAAAAGTGTTAAAATTGTTTATGAGGAAATGGTGTCGCGTTTTCACGAATTACCTCATTATTTATTTGCACATAGTATGGGGTCGTTAGTTGCTCAACGATATATTGAATTGTATCCAGATGATTTTGAAAAGGTTATCTTATCGGGAACTGATTACCCTGGTTTTAAGTATCGCATGGCCAAGTCTTTAACAAAATTATTTATAAGAAAAAATTATGTTAAATATTCGAAGTTTGTCGATAATATGGGTGCTGGAGGATTTAATAAAAGATTTGAACATGAACACCCTAAATATGCATGGTTATCGAGAGATTTACGAACTGCTGAAGTTTATGATAAAGATCCATATTGTGGGAAAATGTTTCCAGTAGATTATTATTATTCTTTATCAAAAATGTTAATTGAATCACATAAAAAAGCTAATGTTTTTAGAATTAATCCTGGGATTTTGATTCAAATAATGGCAGGTTCTAAAGATCCGGTGGGAGGAAATGGTCAAGGACCTAAAAAATTAAGTAATTGTTATAATAAATATGGGATTGCATCAAGATTAATTTTATATCCTGAGGCTCGGCATGAATGTATTAATGAGATTCCAGGAACAAAAGAAAAATTTTTTGTAGATGCATTGACTTTTTTTGATAATCAAATTTAGCTAAGGTTGAAAGACCTTAGTTTTTTTATTTGAAAATGAATAAAAAATAAGAAGTTAATAAAATGTAATTTTGTAATTTGAAAAAAACCTTAAAAACGCCCTTTTTTGGGTATTTTTTAAAATTAATGAGTAAATATTAGTTTTTAAAATAAAAACGCCAAAAAAACCTTTTTTGGGGTTTGAAATTAAAAATTAAAACAAATATTTGGATTAAATAATGCGAGAAAATGATGTTTTACAAAGAAGAATTAATTGTATTTTAAAAATAATAACTAAAGTTTTGTTTATTATAGAAAGAATATTTGTTTATTTAGATGGATTAAGGAGCTTAAAAAGCTGTGTTAAAACAAAGTTATGAACACAATATTTTTTCACTTCATTTATAGGCTTATTGCCTTGATTTTTGATTAGTTAACATAATATATATTATAGGAAGTAAAAATAAAATATAAAACTATAAGTGTTTCGACAATAAAACTTCTTTTTTAGCACTAAATATGATATATTTTGCGACTTTTAAAAATGTTAAATTAATTCAAATGATATACGACGAATATATTTATTTTTATAATCTAATTTCTCTGGTTGACTTTTTCCACCTTTTTAGACTGTTAAAAACTTTATATTGAGTGTTGAAAAATAAAAAAATATCTCTAAAGGAGATAATGAATAAAAATTATTCAAAATTTACTTTAGAGATATTGTATTTATCGGTAATTTATTTTTTAATTCGATTTACAAATGATTCCTCGATTTTTAAATTTAAATCTTTGGCAATCTGATAGGCTTTTTTAGTAGCTTCATCATTTAAATGATGGACTTCATGAGCATCATCGGATATAATTATTTCTGCATTTTTATAACTTGCTACAAGACGCCAAAACTCAATTCGGGGATATCTATATGTTTTAATTCCTTCAATGGTTGTTATCAAGCCTTTGCGTATTCCGTTTGCATTTAATTCTAATAAGACTTTGTTTTTAATTGCTGCTTCAATGATTTTTTTAGAGGCTAAAATTGCTAAATTATCCCATTTTTGATAAAACATCATAAAGATATCAGGGTGTGCTAAAATGCTGAAAAATCCGCTATTTAAGCCATTGATTACTTTATTTGTATATAGTTCTAAATCTTCAGCTGATGAACATTGATAAACAGTTTTATATGTTCCATTTGGTAATTCGATGTTGTGTTGGCCCAAAATTAAATAATCCAATTCGGTCAAATTTTTTTTATAAACCTCAATCATATCATCATAGTATTCAATTTCAACAGCCCCTAAAATATTTATTTGATTAGAATAAACTTCTTTGGCTTTTTTTATTTCTTTTAAATAGATATTATCGTATTCACTAAAAGTCATTCTTCTGGAATCAAGTTTTTCTTTATAATGTTCCAGTATTGGTCCATGATCGGATATACCAATGCTTTCATAGCCCAAATTTATTGCTTTTTTTACGTATTCTTCGACGTTTCCATTTGCATGTTTACACAAATAGATATGAGTATGAAAATTATCTTTTATGCGCATTTTGGCCTCTAAAAAGGTAAATCGTCATCATCTTCATTGTATTGAATGATTTGATTGTAATTGATTTCATTTTTTTGGGTTTTAATCCATTTGGCACTACGGCCTTTTCCTAAAGGTGTAATATATTCCTGATCACGTAATTTTACAAGAATACGATTAATTGTAGCCTCACTAATAAATGGATGTCGATTTCTAATATCATCTTTGGTAAAAATGTTAGGTAATTGGTAAATGGTATTTTCGACATTATCACTTTTATTCACGCTTTCTTCAAAAGAATATTCTTTAATTATTGTTTCTAGTTTTTGGTATCCTTGAGCTATTAGCGAATAAATTAATCTAGATAAACCAAAAATTTGAATATATCCTTCGCGATAATTCATACTTGCGGCAATTTTTTCTTGATTAAATTTTTCTAAATTATTATATAAAATTTCAAAAAAACTGATATAACGGAAACAATCTACCTCGCAACGCAAAATCATATAATAAAGAGCTAAAAATGAAGCAACTTCATTTCCTTTAGTAAAAGGATTGATATTTACTAATTCAATATAAGTCATTAATGATAAAAAAATTCTTTCATATAACTCTTTTTCAAAAAATACGTGGTAATCATCAAGGACATTGTTGATTTTTAAGCGTAAACTTTGATCGGGAATTTTTTTTCTGCGATCCCCTTTAACCATTGAAGAAGAAAATTTAGCATATTTGGGACCATATATGGTATTAATAAAGGATAATAAATCACTAGAATTAAACCCATATACAGGTGCATTGCTTCTAATTTGGGACAAAACGACCTTCAAATTACTGATAATACGTTCTTCGGCATTTCTAGGAGTGGAATTTTTCATAATTATCAACCTTAGACGATTATCATTTACTTCGGTACCTATTAATAGTGCCAAAAAAAATACATCGCGTTCTAGTGTTGCTTCTTCAATTGGTTTAATGTTTTTCTTTAATGATTCTTCATAAATGGCGTTTTTTCCAATTAATTTATATATATTTAACATATCTAATAATAAATCAGAAGGTAAAACGTATTGTTTTAAATTGTTAAAATTACTCATAAAAAACTCCTTTTTGATATATTTATTATAACAAAAAAAATAAAAATTGCAAAATAAAATACTCATTTTTCGACAATGAGTATTTAAAAGTTTATTTTTTTGATTCTCTTTTTTCAAAAGTTTCTTTTTTCGAAAATTTACAACCACAATAATTTTGACGATATAAATTATAAAATTTAGATAATTCAATTGATCTTTTATACCCATCTTCAAGTTTAAAATTAGAGTATAAAAAGTTAACTTCTACTTCTTTTTCTAATTCTATTCCAATTTCATTTATCCAATTACTATTTTTATAAGGACTAATTGATAATGTTGTAGTAAAATAGTCAAAATTAAGCTTTTTTGCCTCCAAAGAGGTTACTTTAAGACGTTCATAATAGCATTTATAACATCTAATGGATTTTTCGCCTAGGTTTTCATAACCTTTAATGGCCTCTAAAAAGTTATTTTCATCATAATTCCCTTTAATAATATCTATATTTAGTTGCATTTCTTTAATTAAACGCTTTAATTCTTCATATCTTTTTTCAAATTCTTCTAAAGAATCGATATTAGGATTGTAGAAAAAGATACTTATTTTAAAAATTTGAGATAATTTCTCTAAAACTGCTGTACTACAAGGGCCACAACAACTATGGATTAAAAGGGTTTTTTGGGGGTTCGAATTAGCAATTATCGGCAAAAAAATTTTTAAGTCTCTCTGAGAATGGATATCAGGGTTATTTTTCATTATTTTTACCTTCTTTTTTCTCATATTTGACAAAAATTAACGGGAAAATACCTATTGCGACAAGTGAAATAAGACCATATCTAACTAAATCTAAAAGATTATTAGGAATAAAATCAATCATTTTGAATAAAATTTTTACACCACTTTTAATTCCTAATAATAAAATTAATCCACCAACAATTCTAATTAATTTATAAGACCATTTTACATTATAATCAAATTTAACCTTTTTTTCTTCTATAAAACAACCTAATACAAAACCTAAATATAAACCAAAAGCTTTAAATAAGTCTAAAACTTGAGGATTATTAATATTAAATATGATAAAAGGTAAAAAAATTAAAATAGAAATAGAATACAAAATATATAATGTATAACCTTTTTTCTTAAAAAAGTTAATTAAAAAGTATCCTAAACAGGAAGTACCAATTCCTAAAAATAACCCAGTAATAACATCAACAGGAAAATGGACCCCTAAATATAGCCGAGAAACAGGTATTAAAATAATAAAAATTGTACAAATAATACGAATCCATTTCTTTTGGAATAATATAATTAATGAAGTAAATAAAGATCCAGTATTTTGACTATGACCACTAGGAAAACTAGTACCTGTTGCACCATCTAAAGATTCATCTAATGCTCTTAAATATTCTTTTCCTTCATATTGAAAAGGCCGTTTAGCTAGGAACAAAGATTTAGCAATACCATTTAACATCATCGAATTAATGCAAATATATCCTAATGTTTTAGCAATATCTTTATTATAGCAATAATAAATAAAGGCTAAAATAATAATTGTAATTTCACCTGAACCGAATTCTGTAATAAAATAGAAAAAAGCGGTTAAAAAATCATTATTTAGTTTATTAAAAAAATCTAAAATTTTCCATTCAAATTCAAAATGATGCATTATTAAAACACCTTCTATCTATGAATTTTAACTTTTTTATGAGGAATTAGAACCTTATTTTTTTTGGCAAGTTCTAAAAGCATTTTTACTTCATGAATTGTTAAAGGTCTAATTTCTCCTTCTTTTAAGTTTTCAATTGAAATACAACCAAAACGTACACGTGTTAATCTTTTAACAGGATGATTTAAGGCTTCAAACATTAATTTAATTTGATGATAATGACCTTCAGTAATAATAATACGTACTAAAGATGATTTATTTAAGCGATCAATTGATTCGATATTGATTATAGCAGGTAAATATTTCATATTACCGACTATTAGCCCTTCAGATAACAATAAAACTTCTTCTTTTGTTAAAAAACCTTTAATACGTACCAAATATTCTTTTTCAATTCCACTTTTTGGACCTACCATTTTATTCATAAATTCACCATCATTAGTGATTAAAATGACTCCTTTAGTATCATAATCTAATCTTCCAACTGGAAACAAACGTTCGGTTTTTAGTGAATCAGGTAAAATATCAATAACAGTTTGTCGATTATGCTCATCACTCACACTAGAAATGATGTTTCTAGGTTTATATAGACAATAATATTTTTTTTCTTCTTTAGTAATAATTACATTATCTACTTTGATGACATCGTGTTTATTGGGAATATAACCCATTTCTGTAATCACTTGTTCATTTACTTTGACATGCCCAGATTTAATTAATTCTTCGGCTTTTCTTCGGGAGGTAATTCCTGAAGCAGCAATTATTTTTTGTAATCTATCCATAATTAAATACTCTCTTTCCTTAAAAATGTAAGAATATAATATAAAAGTCAATTATTTTTTTAGCATTCTTTGTAATTATAGCATTTTATCTTAAATTAAGCAAGTAAAATAAGGTTATAGATAAGTTTTTTAATAATTAAACCTCTCAAATAATTTCAATTTTTTGGTAATATACTTAATAGGTAAAATAACATTTAATTTATAGCAAAATTATAAAAATAATAGTCCTAATATAATTGCCAAAATAAAAGTAATTAAATCCGTTAATAATCCAACGTAAAGAGTATAATACCCTTTTTTAACAGAAATTGAACCAAAATAGATAGTTATAACGTAAATTGTTGTATCACTACATCCTTGAATTAGAGATGATATTTCACTAGTTAAAGATTCGGCTCCATATAAATTATAAATTTCATTCATAATAATTAATGAAGAATTTGCAGATAGAGGTCGTAAAAAAGCCTGAATAAAGAGTTCAGGAACAATGATTGGATGTTTAATAATCAAGGCTAAAATATCAATTATTCCTGAACCTGTAAAGATGTTCACCGCAAAAACAATGCCAATGATAGTTGGAAATAATGATATTGCATTTCTCATACCAGTTTTAGCACCTATTATGAAAGTATCAAAACAATTCACTTTTTTATATACGCCAAATACAAAAATAATAATAATATAAATAGGAACAATTATCATAATGGTTTGATCCTTGAAAAATGATAAAATATTTTTTCTAATACAATACCGATAATACAAGATAAAAACGATAAAACAATCATCAATATAAAGAGATTATTGGAAGTTGTTGCACCATTAAGGATTCGTAAACTATAAATTGTAGTTGGAAAAAGAGTTGGAGCACTAGCATTTAATAAAATAAAAATAATCATAGCACGAGATGCAAGCTCTTTTGTGGTATTTATTCTTTCTAGTTCTTTCATAGTTTTGATGCCTAAAGGAGTTGCTGCTGAGCCAAGTCCTAAAAAATTGGCTATTAAATTTCCAGCAATCAATGATAAAGCTAAGTCATTGTTTTTTAAAGTTGGAAAAATTAAACATAAAGGTTTTTTAATAATAATTGTGACATAATAAATTAGTTCGCTTTTTACTGCAATTTCAAAAATTCCGTTCCAAAAAGTCATTGTTAACATTAAATTTAAAAAAACTGAAAATGCTTTTTCACTACTATTAATAATTAGTGTTCCTATATTGGTAAAATTTCCTGTAAACATACTAATTATAAAACCAGAAAAAATTAAAAAAATCCAAATTTTATTCATCATAGTTTTGTACCAACATTCGATGTAAATTCCAATCATTATAAGCATCCATAGTTATCACAATTAATTCTCGACCATTTTGATTAAAAATAGTAATTAAAGTACGACCTGCTTTTTTAGTATAACCTGTCTTTCCACCTATAACATTATCATCAGTATGAATCATTCGATGTTTATTGTGAAAATAAAGTTTTTTTCCATTAGGTAAGGTTTCTGAATATGATTTTGCGCTAATTATTTTTCTAAAAACTTCATTTTTTAAAGCCTCACTAGTAATATATGCTAAGTCATAACAAGTAGAGTAATTATTAGTAGTACCATCTAAACCAGTAGGATTTTCAAAACTACTGTTTTTTAAATTAAATGAAGATACTATTTCATTCATTCGATATACAAAGTCGTTTATATTCGCACTATATGCCATTGCGAGTCCTATAGCTGCATCATTTCCACTTCGAAGTATCAAACCATACAATAATGTTTCAATAGAAACGATGTCTCCTATTTCTAAATAAATTCTAGAACCTTCAATGTTTACCATTTTTTCATTTACAATAATATAATTATCTAAATTTAAATATTTAATAGCTGTATATGCAGTTAAAATTTTGCAAATTGAGGCTGTTAATTTAGGAGAATTGGCATTTTTAGCAAATAATATTTTTTTAGTTTTAGCATCCATAACAATGGCTGCTTCACTTGAAATATTACTGTAAATAATTTTTTCTTTAGTAAAAGAAAGTTTATAATTAAGAATTAAAATAATTGAACTAAATACTATTAAAATATTAATAAATAATAAGAAATCTTTTATTTGTTTTTTAATAATTATCACCATTTAATTTTATTAAATAAATAAAAAAATAAGCACTTGTGGATGCTTATTTTTTAAAAAATTCATTTATTAATTCTATTATTTCATTTTTAGTATTATCAAGATTATTAATATCAATTGTAATAAATTTAACATTTTCTCTATTACGATACCAAGTCATTTGTTTTTTAGCATAATTTCTACTATGCTGTTTAATCAAATTAATAGTTTCTTCTAAAGAGTGTTTCCCATCTAAAAAATCAAAAATTTCTTGATAACCAATTGCTTTTTGGGCTTGACTAGAAAGTTTATCGGGATATAAAGATTTAACTTCTTCTAGTAAGCCTAAATCAATCATTTCATCTACTCGTTTATTAATTCTTTCATATAATTTTTCTCGTTTATCGTTTAAAAAAATTAATAAAAAATCATAAATTTTATTGTGTTTTTGATTTCGATCATCATTAGAAACACCACTTTCAGATAGTTCTATAGCACGTAAAACGCGCTTGCGATTATTGGGATGGATTTTTTCAGCCATAATAGGATTTATAGTTACTAATATGCTATGAAGTTTTTCATTTGAATATTCAGCGTATTTTTTTTCACTTTCAATATTACGTGCTTCTTCGGTGAAACGATAGTCATACAAAACACTATCTATGTATAAACCACTTCCGCCGACAATAATAGGAATTTTATCTTTATCAGAAAATTCTTTAATTTTTTCCCTAACTAATTTTTGATAATCACAAATTGAAAAACTTGATAAAGGATTTAAAAAATCCATTAAATGATGAGGAATTCCCATGCGTTCTTCAAGTGTTGGTTTAGCGGTTCCAATATTCATATTTTTATAGATTTGATAAGCATCACCATTAATAATTTCAGTATTAAGAGTTTTTGCGAGTTCAATTGATAATGTGGTTTTTCCAACTCCAGTTGGACCAGTAATAACAATAACTTTCTGCATTTTAAACTACTCGCTTAAACATTTTTTCTATCTCGTAATTAGTAAACTTAATTAGGGTCGGACGACCATGAGGACAAGTATAAGGCATCTCACATTTATCTAAATCATTAAGTAAGGATTTTACTTCATCAAGACGAATATGCATTTTAGCTTTAATACTTTGTTTACAACTAAGTTTTTTTGCTAAAGAATCATACATAATACTTTTATTAATTGGAGCATTAATGATTAAATGTTGAATAATATCTTGAATAAACTCGATTTCTAAACCATTGGGAATCCAGCTAGGAATTGAACGAACAATAATGGTGTTATTGCCAAATTCTTCTAAAGTAATTCCTAAATTCTTAAGTTTGACAAGATTTTCTAAAATTAATAGTTTTTCTTTAATAGTAAATTCTAATGTAATAGGTACTAATAGCTCGTAGCAGCTATGTATTGAACTTGCAAAGTCATTACTAATTTTTTCATACATTATTCTTTCCATTGCTGCGTGTTGGTCAAGTAAGTATAAAATGTTTTCATCTTCTAGTAAAAGATAAGTTTCATGGAAACGACCGATAAAATTTAAGTTTTTAAAGAAATTGCGGTTTTGTGGTTTAAATCTAATTTGTTCAATTATTGGTTGTTCAGTTTTATAAGAATCAATATTGTTAGAAGAAACTATTACTTCATCATTTGACTCATTTCTGAGCGTTTCAGACGAATAATTGTTAGACTTATTTTTTTCATCTTCTTCAAAAAGGCTCCATAAATCATTAGATTCGTTGTTTTCAGAAATTTTATAAGTTAAGTCTTCAGTATTTTTTAAAATATTATCAGTTTTGTTATTATTCAAGCTGTTACTTTCTTCTTTTTTATATTTTAATAGTTCTTGTTCTTTTAAGGCTAAACTTATTGAATTAGTAATTAAGCTTTTTAAAGTTAATTCATCAGTTAATCTTATTTCTAATTTAGAAGGGTGAACATTAACATCAATTAAGGTAGGATCAGTTTCAATAAATAATGTCGTAATTGGATGTTTACCTGTTGTAAGGATTGTTGCATATGCATCATCAATCGCATAAATTAAGGAAAGATTTCTTATAACTCGACCATTAACAATAATAGTAATTGCTCCTCTATTACTGCGAAAAATTTCATTAGTAGTTGAGTAGCCAAATATTTTATATAGTGGATTTCGTCCTTCAAAGATTATTAAATTTTTAGCAATTGATGAACCATAGGCTTCTATCATAATATCTTTAATATCTCCATTGCCGCTACTTTTAAATAATTGTTTATTGTTATTAGTTAAAGTAAAAGAAATATTGGGATGAGATAATGCAGATTTATATAAATAATCAGTAATACTACTTAATTCTTGATAAGTAGACCCTAAGTGTTTTAAACGAGCAGGTGTATTATGAAAAAGGTTTGATACTTCGACCATTGTTCCCTTAGGAAGACTAGTCATACCTGTTTCTGTTTCTTTGCCATAAGTGTAAAGATAATAGTAACCGCCAGTACCGGTTGTTGAAGATGTAATTCTAAGTTCAGAAACACTCGCTATTGAAGGTAGGGCTTCTCCTCTAAAACCTAAGGTAGTAATTTTAAATAAATCAATTTCATTGAATATTTTACTTGTCGCATGTGGTAATAAGGCTAAGGGAATATCCTCTTTTTCCATACCACTACCATTATCTAAAACGGTAATTTTTTTCAAACCACAATCAATTAGTTCAACTTTAATTTTAGAACTACCGGCGTCAATACTATTTTCAACTAATTCTTTTACAACGCTAGTAGGACGCTCTACTACTTCTCCTGCTGCGATCAAATTAGTTAATTCAGGACTCATTACGTGAATTTTAGAGTTTTGATTGTTATTCATACTTTATTATTCACCTAACTTTCCTTTTAGTTCTGCTAATTTAAGTAATGCATCTATTGGTTTCAAATCATCTATTAAAAGATTTTTTAGATTGCTTAAAACTTCTAATTCATTAGAATTAACATTATTAATAATTATTGGTTTAGTATAATTATTTTTGGACAATAATTCAGTTTCATATGAATTATGCTTTTCAAGTTTACTTAAAATATCTTTCGCCCGCAAAGTTACCTCAAGTGGTAATTTGGCAAGACTTGCGACATTAATACCATAACTTTGATCAGTTGGACCAGGTAAAACTTTGTGGAAGAAAATAATATTTCCTTTTTCCTCTTTAGCTTCGACGTGAACATTAAATAAAGCTGGTAAACTATGCTCAAGAGTTGTTAATTCATGATAGTGAGTTGAGAATATTGTTTTTGCCTTGACATTATCGTGAATATATTCAATAATAGCTTGTGCTAAAGCCATACCATCATAAGTTGCAGTTCCGCGGCCAACTTCATCTAAAATAATTAAACTATTACTAGTGGCATTTTGTAAAGCGTAATTAACTTCAAGCATTTCCATCATAAAGGTTGATTGTCCAGCCGAAATATCATCACTTGAGCCAATACGGGTAAAGATTTGATCAAAAATTGGGAGAAGGGCTTTAGTAGCAGGAACAAAACATCCCATTTGGGCCATAATCGCAATAATAGCAGTTTGACGCATAAACGTACTTTTACCACTCATATTTGGGCCAGTAATTAACATAATTAAGCTATCATTATACATTGTTAAGTCGTTTGGAACAAAAGGGGTATCAGTTTCATTTTCAATAACAGGATGGCGCCCTTCAACAATTTTAATTTCACCATATAAGGAAAATTGGGGACGAACATAACCTTCACATTTTGATACTTTAGAAAAAGCATGAAGCATATCTAGTTCAGAGATTAAAGAAGCAGTAAACTGAAGTTTTGCGGAATAGGTTTTACAGATGTCACGAATCTCATTAAATAATTCAATTTCTAATTCATGAATACGTTCATCAGCTCGTAAAATAAGGGCTTCACGTTCTTTTAATTCTTCGGTTATAAATCTTTCAGAGTTGCTAGTTGTTTGTTTTCTGATATATCCTAGATCATCTGTAACTAAAGCAAGATTAGCTTTGGTCACTTCAATATAATAACCGAATACTTTATTATAACCAACTTTTAATGATTTAATACCAGTTCGTTCTTTTTCTCGAATTTCAAGATTTGTTAAAAAAGTTTTATTATTTTGGCTAACTTCTTTAATTCTATCAAGCTCTTCATTATAACCAGGTTTAATAATGTTACCTTCTCTTAATAAATAAGGTGCATCTTCTTTAATGGCTTTGTCTAATAATTTATAAAATTCATCATATGTTTCGATATTTTTTTCTAGTTTTAAGAAATTATTAGTATTACCTTCAATTAACAACTTTTTAATATTTGGTAAACTTCCTAGTGATTTTTTTAGTTGGAGTAAATCACGTGGAGATAAATTGCCATAGCTAATACGACCAACAATTCGTTCTAAGTCATAAATGTTATTTAATTCTTTCGATAAATCATTAAGTAAAGAAATGTGATTAGTAAAGTCATCAACAATTTGTAAACGAGACTGAATTTTATTATAATCAGTCAATGGATAAATGATACTGCGTTTGAGAAAACGAGATCCCATTGCTGTAGAACATTTATCGAGTAAACTAAATAAGTTTTTATTATTACGATTGCCTTTTAATGATTCTATTAATTCTAAATTTTTTAAAGAATTGGAATCAAGTTTTAAAAATTCATCATTAGAATATTTTTTAAATGGTTTTAAATGAACTAATACGCGTTTTTGAGTATTAATGACATAACTTAATAATCTTTTACAAGTATTAACAGATTTATTATCTAAATCAGTAATTAAATTGACTAAATAATCGTCAATCTTAGTATTATTTTCAATAGAGACTAAGATATTGAGACGATTTTTCAAATAGT
This sequence comes from uncultured Staphylococcaceae bacterium, assembly GCA_964384805.1. GTDB lineage: Bacteria > Bacillota_I > Bacilli_A > ML615J-28 > CAG-313 > HGM10611. The sequence goes on from CAYLLO010000001.1 coordinate 24,514, forward strand.
CTCGATAAATTTTAGGAAACTTGTCATTTGTGATAATTTCTTTAATATTAAGTTTTTGTAATTCATTATAGAAATAATTAATGTGATTAGGTAAGATAGTAACATTAGTTTCGCCAGTAGATAAATCAATATAGCAAAAAACATAGCCATCATCAATTTTATCAACAGCACCTAAGTAACTATTGTCTTTTTCAGATAAATATAATTCATCAACATTAGTACCAGGAGTGATTATTTTAGTTACTTCACGTGTAACAATTTTTTTATTGTTTGCTTCTTCCATTTGTTCAACAATGGCTACTTTATAACCTTTAGAAGATAATTTTTCAATATAATTTTCAACTGCATGATAAGGAACTCCGCACATAGGTACTGGTTCATTGTTAGTTCCAGCATCACGGCTTGTTAAAACAATTTCTAATTCCTTGCTTGCAACTAATGCATCATTAAAAAACATCTCATAGAAATCTCCAAGTCTAAAGAATACGAGAGTGTCGGGATAATTTTCCTTAATAGTTAAGTATTGACGCATCATTGGTGTATAAGAGTTTTTATCTATTTTTTCGTACATATTTATCACCTTGTTTCTAATTATATCATTTTTTTCGAAAATTTTAAAGAATATTGATTAAAAATATAATTATGTCTGATTGTTTTGTGATATATTCAAAATTAATAATTTGATGAAATTTATAAATTTTAAGAAATATTTGTTAATAAAATATAATAAAATAAAAACTTCACCCATCTTTTTAAAAGGTTGGTGAAGTATGATTTTGAATTATCTTTCCTTTATTTTTTCAATATTTGTTAATCTTATAACAACTGTTGATAAGATGCTATTTACAAATAATTCAATAAGGAAATTAATTCCAATAAAAGACAAAAACAAATATGCCATAACATTTTGTCCTGCCGCCAAGCCTTCTAATAAATCATAGTAAAATAGATACGCAGAAATTATAAAAAGGCCAGTATTAATAATTGGAACAATTATAGATGCGATAATTGCAGCAAAAATATTGTTTTTGTTAGATAATAATTTGTATACAAAACCTGCAGCGGCTCCGGCTATTGCCATTTTTAATGTACAAATTAAAAATGTTATGAAAACTCCATATTCCCAAAATAGTGCTATAGTGCTTGGGGAAATAAAAACTAAGATTCCGCTAACAGCTCCTAATATAAATCCTGTAGATGGGCCATAAATTACGGCTCCAACCACGATTGGTATTAAAGATAAAGTGATACTAACAGATCCTAATTGAACATAGTTACTAAATAGTTGTAAAACAACAACTAATGCACCTATAATAGCAATACCAGTAATTTTATTTATTTGTAAATTTCTTCTCATTCTTCCTCCTCTTTAGGCTCACGTTTATAAGTCCCATAAGTAATTAAAAATTAATCTATGAATTCAAATTCATAGTTTAGAATACGAACGGTATCACCGTTTTTGACACCTTTTTGGCGTAGTGCTTCATCTACTCCCATTGTGCGAAGTTTTTTAGCAAATAGTCTAGCGTTTGCTTCAGTTGAAATATCAAACTTATCCAATAAGCGTTTAATGGCTGGACCTGTAACATTATATACATCATCTTCTTCAAGGGTAATAGTGAAAGGAGCCTCAGGCTCTGTAAAGTTATATTCAACTACGACATCTTGAGGGGTAACAATTTCTTCCATATTTTTTACTTCTTCAAGTTTATCAGCAATTGTATATAGTAATTCGTTTAAATTATTTTTAGTTAAAGCAGAAATAGCGATAATATTATCAATACCTAATTCTTTTTTAAAACGCTTTAAATTAGCTTCTGCTTTAGGCATATCCATTTTATTAGCAACAATAATTTGGGGACGTTTTAATAAATCTGAATTATAGTTTTCAAGTTCTTTATTGATTTTTAGATAGTCATTTACTGGATCGCGATCTTCGTTGGCGCTCATGTCAATTATGTGAACAATTACTCTTGTCCGTTCAATATGTTTTAAAAATTGAATACCAAGTCCAAGTCCTGTATGAGCTCCTTCAATCAATCCTGGTAAATCAGCCATTATGAAACTTCTCCCATCTGGTACGGCAACAACTCCTAAATAAGGAATTAAAGTTGTAAAATGATAGTCAGCTATTTTAGGCTTGGCTTCGCTTACAACAGAAATTATCGTGCTTTTACCAACACTTGGGAAACCTACCAACCCGACATCGGCTAAAACTTTTAAATTAAGCTCTATATTTCGTTCTTCTCCGGGTTCACCTTTTTCACAAATATCAGGAGCAGGGTGGCGAGAACTTGCAAAAAAGGCATTACCTCTTCCGCCTTTTCCACCTTTACAAACAACAACTTCTTGGAATGGTTTTATAATATCTCCAACAATTAAATTTTTATCTATATCGATAATAGTAGTTCCAACTGGAACTTTTACATAAATATCTTTACCATCGGCACCAAATTTATCTTTGTTCATTCCATTTTGGCCATCTTCTGCTTTGATTTTGTGATTATAGCGAAAGTCTAAAAGAGTAGTTAAGCCACTATCTCCAACGAAAATAACACTTCCACCTTTTCCGCCTTTTCCGCCTGATGGGCCACCTTTGGCGACATATTTTTCGCGTCTAAAAGCAACAATCCCATCTCCGCCTTTTCCGGCCTTTACGACAATTTTAGCTGTATCTACAAACATAAAAACCTCCTTTTGTGAAGATAAAAAGCACTTCAAATATTATGAAGTGCTAAAATAATTTTCTATTCTTGTACAGGGTACACTGATGCTTGTTTTTTACCTTTACCAATAATTTCGAATTTTACAATACCATCGATTTTACTAAATAAAGTATCATCACTACCGATACCAACATTTTTACCAGGATGTACTTTAGTACCTCTTTGACGATAAATAATTGATCCTGTAGTAGCAAATTGACCATCAGATAGTTTAGCACCTAAGCGTCTACCAATAGAGTCACGTCCGTTTTTAGTAGACCCAACCCCTTTTTTAGAAGCAAAAAATTGCAAATTAAATCTTAACATTGCGTGCCACCTCCTATTTGGGCTTATTTTATAATTATTTTAAGATTTTGAGGATACTGTTCCTCAATATTAATTAGAATATCTAATAAATTTTGAATAATTAATAAAGACAAGTTATCAATTTTATTTAATTTAAAATCAATTAATCCCTGTTCTTCATTTTCAATTAATGAGTAATCTTCTTTTTTTAATATTTTATTAAGAAGATTTAAAGTAGTAAAGACAGCAGTTGTAATACTGCTACACACAATATCTTCACCATAATTACCATATTCAGCATGCCCTTTAACTAAAAAGGCGTATGGTTTTTCATTTTTTAGAATGAAACTTGCTTTAGTCATAATTAAGCTACGATTTCTTTAATTAATACTTTTGTGTAAGCTTGACGATGACCTTGTTTTTTACGATAATTCTTTTTAGGTTTCATCTTAAATACAATGATTTTGGGACTGCGACCTTGTTTTTCAACAGTAGCTACTACTTTAGCTCCTTCTAAAACAGGAGTACCAACTTTACCATCAGCTAATAATACTTGATCAAAAGTAACTTCTTCTCCAACTTCAGCTTCTAGTTTTTCAATGTAAATTGAATCACCTTCTTGAACGCGGTATTGTTTACCACCAGTAACAAAAATTGCGTACATCTAATTTTACCTCCTTTTTAAATTAAATTTAAACTAAGACACGCCATTGAGGTGCGGAAAACAGCTTAAAACCTCTTTTGTGCGGTTGCTAGAAATCGCAACATATGTATTATACCATTAAAGTCTTTTTTTTGCAAATTATATATAAATATTTTTTTAGAGTCCGTAAATCTATTTAATTGAGATAAACTAAAAAGGATAAGATTTTAATCTTACCCTTAATGTATGAAAATTAGTTTCTAGGATTCTTAATATTAGCTTGTGCAGCAGCTAAACGTGCAATTGGAACACGGAATGGTGAACAAGAAACGTAAGTTAATCCTAATTTATGACAGAATTCCACAGATGATGGATCTCCTCCATGTTCTCCACAAATACCAAGTTTGATATTAGGTCTTGTTTCTTTACCTAATTCAACAGCCATTTTCATTAATTTACCAACACCTATTTGGTCAACTTTTGCGAATGGATCGTTTTCATATATTTTAGTATCATAGTAAGAATTTAAGAATTTACCTGCATCATCTCTTGAAAATCCAAAAGTCATTTGTGTTAAATCATTAGTACCAAATGAGAAGAATTCAGCTTCTTTGGCGATTTCATCAGCTGTTAGAGCAGCTCTTGGAATTTCAATCATAGTACCAACATGATATTCCAATTCTACTCCAGCATCAGCAATAACTTTATCAGCAGTAGCTGTTACAATATTTTTAACATATTTTAATTCTTTAATTTCTCCAACAAGGGGGATCATAATTTCAGGAACAATTTTAATATTTTTTCTCTTTGATACTGCAATAGCGGCTTTAATAACTGCTCTTGTTTGCATAGCAGCAATTTCTGGATAAGTTACTGCTAAACGACATCCACGATGTCCCATCATTGGATTAAATTCATGTAAACTATCTATAATAGATTTTATTTGTTCTACCGTTTTACCTTTTGTTTTAGCTAATAATTCAATATCCTTTTCTTCAGTAGGAACGAATTCATGTAGAGGTGGATCTAAATAGCGAATTGTTACTCCGTATCCTTCCATTGCTTCATAAAGTTTTTCAAAGTCTCCTTGTTGCATTGGTTCAATTTTGGCTAAAGCAGCTTCTCTTTCTTCAACAGTATCAGAGCAAATCATTTCTCTAATTGCGGCAATTCTATCTGCTTCAAAGAACATATGTTCAGTACGGCATAGACCAATACCTTCAGCACCTAATTCTCTTGCTTTTAAGGCATCTTTTGGTGTATCAGCGTTTGTTCTAACTTGTAATACGCGATATTTGTCAGCCCATCCCATAATACGTCCGAAATCTCCAGCGACTGTAGCCTCTACAGTTGGCATAATACCATCATAAATTTTACCGGTTGAACCATCTAAAGAAATTGAATCTCCTTCATGATAAGTTTTACCACCTAAAGTAAATTGTTTATTTTCTTCGTCCATAGCAATTTCTGAACATCCAGATACACAGCAAGTACCCATACCACGAGCAACTACGGCAGCGTGAGATGTCATACCACCACGAACAGTTAAGATACCTTGAGCAGCTTTCATTCCCTCAATGTCTTCAGGAGAAGTTTCTAAACGCACAAGAACAACTTTTTCTCCTTTTTCAGCCCATACTTTGGCATCTTCCGCAGAGAACACAATTTTACCACAAGCGGCTCCAGGTGATGCAGGTAATGCTTTACCAATAGGTGTTGCTTCTTTTAATGCTTTTGCATCAAAAGTTGGATGTAATAAAGCATCTAAATTACGAGGATCAATCATTAATACTGCTTCTTTTTCACTTCTCAAACCTTCATCTACTAAAGCACAAGCAATTTTTAATGCAGCAGCAGCAGTTCTTTTACCATTTCTAGTTTGTAACATGTATAATTTTTTGTTTTCAATTGTAAATTCCATATCTTGCATATCACGATAGTGATTTTCAAGAGTATTACAAATTTCAACGAATTGTGCATACACTTCTGGCATTACTTCTTTTAATTGGTCAATAGGTTGAGGAGTTCTAACACCAGCAACTACATCTTCTCCTTGAGCATTCATTAAGAATTCGCCCATTAATTTTTTTTCACCTGTAGCAGGATCTCTTGTGAAGGCTACTCCAGTACCAGAAGTTTCTCCCATATTACCAAAGGCCATCATTTGTACATTGACAGCAGTTCCCCAAGAATAAGGGATGTCATTGTCACGGCGATAAACATTAGCACGAGGATTGTCCCATGATCTAAATACAGCTTTAACAGCCCCCATTAATTGTTCAATTGGATCATTTGGAAAATCAACGCCAATTTTTTCTTTATATTCAGCTTTGAATTGGTTAGCTAATTCTTTTAAATCATCAGCAGTTAAATCAACATCTTTTTCTACGCCTTTTTTTTCTTTCATTTGGTCAATTAATTGTTCAAAGTATTTTTTACCTACTTCCATTACTACGTCTGAATACATTTGAATGAATCTTCTGTAACAGTCCCAAGCCCATCTAGGATTTCCAGATTTTGCAGCTAAAGCTTCAACAACTTCTTCATTTAAACCTAAGTTTAAGATTGTATCCATCATACCAGGCATTGAAGCACGAGCTCCTGAACGAACTGATACTAATAATGGATTTTCTTTGTCGCCGAATTTCTTTCCAGCGATTTTTTCTAATTTAGCGATATTTTCTAAAATTTCATTTTTAATGCTATCGTTAATTTTTCTTCCGTCCTCATAATATTGAGTACAAGCTTCAGTAGTAACGGTAAAACCTTGTGGAACTGGTAAACCAAGTCTAGTCATTTCTGCCAAGTTTGCACCTTTACCGCCTAAAAGTTCACGCATTTCAGCATTACCTTCGCTAAATAAATAAACAAATTTGCTCATTTAGTATTCTCCTTTTCTAATTATATTAATCGTTATAGGCATAATAAAAAGCCCTAACTACCGGGCTAATTATACCATTTTTTAACAACAAAAGCAAATAAAACAAAAATATTTTAAAAAGTTCAAAAATTTATTTTTTTTGTCTATTAACCATTTCAGATAAAAATCGAACATCTCGATAACCTATTGCACTATCAACGGGTTTACCATCCTTTAATAAAACTAAAGTCGGAATACTATTAATATGATATTCACCTGCTAATTCACTTTCTTCATCTACATCAATTTTGGCTATTGTTAATTCTCCTTTTAGTTGTTCATCCAATTCTTGTAAGACAGGAGTCATCATTTTGCATGGACCACACCATGTCGCATAAAAGTCTACTAAAACTAGACCATTTTGTGCTAATAATTCTTTAAAATCTTTTGTATTGTAATTACGCATATAATCACCTCTTTCGGATTTATTATATCATCAAAATAATATATGGCCAAATATTTTGCTTTATCAAATTCTTTTTAAAAAAGAGTATTGTTTTAGTTTATAATGCTTATTACTCCTTTTGTTAGCAATTGTTTTATAATACAAAAAAAATAAGATTAGGTAATAACCATATAATTTTAGAATAAATAGTATTATACTTAATATTGATAAAATAATTAATGAAAAATAAAATAAACAATCTTCTGCATATTCGTCATCAAAAATAATTGTAAGAAGATTAAATAAGATTTTATAACCATCTAATGGAGTAATTGGCAATAAATTTACAAAGATCATTAAGTAGTTATAATTTATAAATATATTATTATCAATAAAGTTAGTTTTTATAATTTTAAAAATCATAATTAATATTAAATTAACGATAATTCCACTAGTATTTATTAACAATTTAATTAAAACATTTTTTTCATTATAATCATCTAATTCTATTAATCCACCAAACATTGTAAGATATAATTTATGACATTTAATATTAAAAAATAGTGCTGTTAATATGTGTCCAAGTTCATGAAAAATAATTATACAGAAAAAAACAATAAGCTCACGAAAAAAACCTCCAAAAAGTCCTAAAAAAACTAATAAAACCATTGAAGGATGAAGGGTAATATTACGCATTATGTAAAGTTAAAAGACTATAAACATTATTTTGATTTTTTATTTCAATTGTAAAAGTGTATTGATTATCAATAGTTTGGGCAGTACCTATGATATTATTTACTATAACATATGAATACAAAGATACATCAATATTAGTTAATCCACCATATGTATATTCCAAATTATCTTCGCTTTTAATGGTTATGTAATATAAATTATTTGTTTTATTAATTTTTACGACTATTCCAGTAGCGGCAGCAGAGACCCCATTAAAACTTTTATTAGTGATATAATTAACTCCTTCATAATAATTAATATTTTCATAGTTAGTTGTTAAATTTACTTCGATATCATTATGATTAAATTCATACATATTGGTGAAGATATTCAAAAGAGGAAAAATATTTAGATTATTATCCAAATGTTTAACAATATCTAATTTAAAAATGTTTTTGGTTCCAATTAATAAAAACAAGAGAATTGAACTTAAAAAAATACGAATGTATAGTTTATCAAAATAAGTTTTTTTATTTTCAGTTTTTAAATTTTTTCTTTTTTTAATTCTATGTATTCTATTTTGTTTTTTCTTAAATGAATGATATTTTTTTAATTGTTTATAATAATTTTTCATAGCATTCACCAGTTAATTATATGTAAAAATTTTTAAAAATATACTTAAAGTTAAATAATATTTGTTTCTTTAGCCATACTAAAATAACTATACCCAATAATAATATGATCAAGAAGTATTAACCCTAAAGTTTTAGCTTGTTTACACAATATTTCTGTTGCTTTTATATCAGATTTTGAGGGAGTTGGATCACCGCTTGGATGATTATGAACTAAAATAAAAGCTGATGAAGAAAGTTTATATGCCCATTTGAAAATATTTTTACTGTCAATAAGTGTTTGATTAATTGTACCTATAGATAATAGTTTTTTTTCAATTAATTTGCCCTTAGTATTTAAATACAAAACATAAAGATGCTCTTCTTTGAGATGTTGAAGTTCATTTTTGAAATAATTAAAAACTTCAATAGCTTCTGAAAAAGATATTTCTTCTTTTTCTACTTGATTAATTCTTTTACCAAGTTCAATGGCTGATAAAATAGTAATAGCTTTGGTTAAACCTATTCCATCCAGTTCTTTTAATTCCGATAAAGATAAATTATTTAATTCTTGTGGTTTAGAAACTTTAGACAAAATATTATTGGCCGTATCTAAAACTGAATATTTTTTTGATCCTGTTCTAAGGATAATTGCTAGTAATTCTGCTGTAGATAAAGTGTTAACACCTTTTTCAATTGCCCGTTCTCTAGGGCGTTCAGTTTCTGGTAATTCTTTTAATAACATTTAAAATCATCCTTTCATGTTTTATAATACTAGCAAGTTATAAAAAATACTTTTTCGAAAAAATAGGAACCATGAAGGTTCCTATTGAATTTTGTCTAATATTTTAGGTCTTATTTCACTAACAAAGTATAAACTTCCTATAAAAATATTTAGATCATAAGGATTTTTAAATACATCATCAATTATTTCATCAATATTATATTTTAATACTTTATTTTTATGATGAGAAAGATTAAACAATTCTAAAGCATCACTATGTCTTTTATAAGTATAGGAAGTAATAATAATTTCATTAAAATAAGGTTCTAAATAATTAATCATCTTTTCTTTTTCTTTATCATTACTACATGCGAAAATACAACGTTTAGTTTGGTATTTTAAGGATTTAATAAAATCAGTAGTTCTCGTAATACCATCTATATTATGAGCACCATCAATAATGATTAAAGGAGTATGGGATAGAACTTCTAAACGTCCTAACCATTTGGTTTTAAATAACCCTTTTTTAATATTTTCTAAGGTGATTAAATATTTATCTTTAATTGTTTCAATAATCTCTATAGCAACAACCGCATTTTCAACTTGATAATCACCCATCAAGGATATTTGTAAATTTTGATATTTTTTATATGAGAAGGTAGAACCAAAAATATCAGCTTTATGAATTTCTATGTTATTTAAAAAAGGTAGTGATAATTTAGAATTTATGCTTTGAGTATATTTTTGGGCTTTACTAACTAATGATTGTTCTTTGATCCCGATAACGGATGGAGTATTAGCTTTAATAATTCCCATTTTATTAGTTAAAATTTCTTCTAATGTTTCGCCTAAAATATTCATATGATCAAAAGCAATATTAGTGATAGCAGAAGCGATAGGGTTAATAACATTAGTTGAATCCAATAATCCTCCAATTCCAACCTCAATAATAGCGATATCTAAGTCTTTTTTTTCACTAAAATATATGAAACTCATAAGTGTTGTAAATTCAAAAAATGTAGGTTTATGATGTGTTTCATCTATTAGTTCATAGATGTTATAAATTTTTTTAGAAAGAGATAGCACTTCTTCATTTGTTATCATATTACCATCAAAAGAAATTCGTTCATTAAACTTAATAATATACGGAGAAGTAAAGGTTCCTATATGTAATCCTGCTTCCATTAAAATATTTTTAAGGTAACTTACAACAGAACCTTTTCCATTAGTCCCAGTAATATGAATTGAAGTAAATTTTTTCTCAGGGTTACCTAACAATTGGCAGAAGTATTTCATATTATCAAGAGATACTTTGGGACTAAATCTTTTTTGTGATTCAATCCAAGTAACACATGATGCATAATCATTAAATGGATAATTAGGCATTTTCTGTCATCTCTAAATCTTTTAATAGTTTTTCAACTTCTTTTAATTGATTTTGATATTCAGTAAGTTTAGCTTTTTCAACTTCTACTTTTTGTGTAGGAGCTTTTGTGATAAATGATTGATTATTTAACATATTAACTGAACGTTTAACTTCGTTATTTAATCTTTCTAATTCTTTAGTTAATCTTGCTTTTTCTTCTTCAAAATTAATTAATTCTTTTAATGGAACTACTATATTCACATCATTAACAACCATAACTGTTGCATGAGCATGGTTAATTTGAGTATTAATTGATAAATTTTCATAATTTAAGAAACGTTTTAAAAAGTCTTGATGGTTATTTAAAAATGATTTATATGCTTCTGATGATGTTTCTATACCAATAGAAATTTTTTTACTTGGTGCGACATTTTTTTCTGCTCTGATGTTACGAACTGCTGTAATAATGTTTAATAATTTTTCAACATCTTTGATTAAAGATGACTCAATAGTAATATTTAAAGGATTTGGCCAATCTGATACCATAATAGAACCATCATTGAAGTTTTGATAGATTTCTTCAGTAACAAAAGGCATAAATGGATGTAATAGTTTTAAAATATCAATTAATACATGTTTTAAAACCGCACAAGTGTTGATATTATATTGAGGATTATTTAAAGAAACTTTAGTTAATTCAATATACCAAGAAGCAAAATCATTCCATGTAAAATTATAGATTAATCTCGCAACTTCTCCTAATTCATAATCTTCATATAATTTATCAACAGTTTGAATTAAAATACTTTCTTTATTTAAAATCCATTTATCAATTGAAGTTAAATTATCATAATTAATTTCTTCATTTTGATAGTTATTATTTTTTAAGTTGATAGAAATGAATCTTGAAATATTCCATATTTTATTAATATAGTTCCAAGATGAAGCCATTTTTTCTTTTGAATAAGTTAAATCTTGACCTGGAGTAGCGTTAGTTGTTAAAAAATAACGCATTGAATCGCACCCATATTCTTCAATTAAGTCAAATGGATCAACGCCATTACCTAGTGATTTACTCATTTTTCGTCCTTGCTCATCACGAATTAATCCATGAATAAAGCATTTTTTAAATGGACGCATTTTTGTAAAGTGGCGTCCTTGTAAAGCCATCCTTGATACCCAAAATGTAATGATATCATATCCAGTAACTAAACAATCAGTTGGATAATAACGATTTAATAATTCTGTAGACTCAGGCCATCCAAGAGTTGAAAATGGCCATAAAGCACTTGAAAACCAAGTATCAAGAACATCTTCATCTTGAACCCATCCTTCACCTACAGGCGCCGATTCTCCGACATAGATTTCATCACCTTTATACCAAGCAGGAATACGATGACCCCACCATAATTGACGGCTAATACACCAATCTTGAACTTCATCTACGTCAAACCATTGAATTAAAGTTTTATTAAAACGATTTGGAACAAATTCTATTGCTTCTTCGCTTTTTTGCATTGCCACAACATCATCTGCTAAAGGCTTCATTTTAACGAACCATTGTTTTGATAAACGAGGTTCAACTACAACACCTGTTCTTTCAGAGTGTCCTACAGAGTGAACAATTTTTTCTATTTGAGGACAAAGGCCGCTATCTGTTAAATCTTTAACAACTGCTTTACGACATTCAAAACGATCCATACCCTTGTATTTTCCTGCTAATTCATTCATTGTACCATCTTCATTCATACAAATTAAACGTGGTAAATTGTGACGATTTCCTACTTCAAAGTCATTAGGATCATGAGCAGGTGTTACTTTAACAACTCCTGTACCAAATTCAATTTCTACATATTCATCAGAAATAATAGGGATTTTACGATTAGTTCCTGGAATAAATACTTCTTTACCAATATAATTTTGGTATCTTTCATCATTAGGGTGTACCATTAAGGCACTATCCCCAAACATTGTTTCAGGTCTAGTAGTCGCAATCTCTAATCCTCCATCACCATCAACAAAAGGATAAATAAAATGATAGAAAGCTCCTTCAATGTCTTTGTATTCTACTTCGACATTGGATAATGCTGTTTTAGCTTGAATATCCCAATTAATAATTTTTTCCCCACGATATAATAACCCTTCATTATATAAACTAACAAAAACGGTTTGAACGGCTTTTTGTAATCCTTCATCTAAAGTAAATCGTTCTTTAGTATAATCAAGAGATAAACCTAGAGCAGCCCATTGATCACGAATATAATGAGCATATTCATGTTTCCACTCCCATGCTACATTTAAAAACTTTTCTCGACCTAAATCATATCTGCTAACTCCTTGTTCACGTAGTTTAGCATCAACTTTTGCTTGGGTAGCAATACCTGCATGATCCATACCAGGAAGCCATAAAGCATCATATCCTTGCATACGTTTACGACGAATTAAAATATCTTGTAAAGTTGTATCCCAGGCATGTCCTAAATGTAATTTTCCTGTTACATTAGGAGGAGGAATAACAATAGTATAAGGAATTTTATTCTTATCTCCTGCTGTAAAAAAACCATTTTTTAACCAATATTCATATTTACCTTTTTCCACTTCATGGTGATTATATTTAGCTTCTAATTCTTTTTTATTATTCATAATTAATCTCCTTCTTAATTTAAAAAGTCCTTAAAATATAACTTTCAGTTATACTCTAAGGACGAAAATTTCGCGGTACCACCTTAGTTCAAAATCAATAGCATTAAGATACTACTAATTTTGCACTTAATAATCATTAACGCTGATACACGGCACTTAAGTACTGCTAGTTCCCTAAGGCATCTCCAAGGCTACCTTCAATTTTCTAATTATAAGACTTTTCACCAAATTGTCTCTCTCTTTCAAAATTAGATAAACTTACTCTTCCTCTTCTTTGATTTTAATATCGTTCTCATTATATCAAAATCTTTAAAATTTAACAAGTTTTTTGTTAATTAATATAAATCACCAGGCATTTTTAGTTCTCCACGAGGAGATAAAGAAATATCAAATACTTTGATTCCTTCTGGACCAGTTAAGCGTTTATATTGTTGGGCTTTGAAACGACGTAAGAAACGATCATAATATGTTTCAGCTTCATTTTCATTTAAACAGAATAGTTCACACATTAAGAAGACTAAGCGTTCTTTACTAGAGCCATTAGCTAATAATTCATATAAAATGAAATCATTAATTTCATATTTACCCAAAAATTCTTCAGTAGATTGTGAACTACTAATAAGTTCAGGACTTATCATCGCTTGACAAACTTCTTCAAGTTCATCTGCAACTTCAGGATAATATTTAATGAAATGTTTTGTTAAATGACGAATAGCAGTTTTAGGTAGTCCTGAATTTACATTATACATTGCCATATGATCTCCATTAAAAGTAGAAAATCCTAAAGCTATTTCACTCATATCTCCAGTTCCAACTACTAAACTATTATTTGCATTAGCAAAATCCATTAATACTAATGTTCGATATCTAGCTTGTGAGTTTTCATATGATATGTTTTTTGTTTCGCCATCGTGGCCAATAAGATTTAAATGATGACGTACTTCTTCGTTGACATCTATTAAATGATAATCGATTTCTAATTTTTTCATTAAGTTTATAGAGCGTTCTTTGCTAACATCGCTAGTCCCCATAGCGGGCATCGTAATTCCATGAATAATTTTACGACTTAAATTAAAACGATCACACATATAAACCGCCATAAGTAAAGCTAAAGTTGAATCTAACCCTCCGCTAATTCCGATAACTACACCTTTTGCCCTACTATAGTTAAGACGATTATATAATGCATTGCTGATAACTTTTAAAATTTCATCTGATTGTTCAATTGTAGTTATGAAAGGAGTATTATTATATTTAGTATCAAGACAATAATTATCATATTTTATATCATTAATAGTTACAACTCCAATGTTATTGCCAACTTTATTTTTTGAAATTAGACGATGAAATTTAATAGTTTCTAAGTCAATATCAACATAAGAAATTTTACTATTGTAATCATTTAAACTATTTTGATTTAAGAGTAAATTACCATTACAACAAACAATTTGTTCACCAGGAAATAAAATATCACTACTAGTTTCAGTAACTCCAGTTGAGGTATAAATATAGGCAGCATTACCAATTAAACTAGCACTTTTACATAATGATAAATGTTCAGCATTTTTATTAATGCTATAGGAACTATTTCCAAGATTAAAAACAGCTTCGGCTCCATTATAATATAATAAACCATTAACTGAAGGTAAATGCAAATAATCTTCGCCGATTTCAACTCCAAATGTAAAACTTCTATTAGGAGTACTGAATAACATAGTTCCAATTGGGACTGTTTGTTCAAATATTTTTATTTCTCCTATTTCATTAAAAAAATCACTACCATCAGTAAAATATTTTGCTTCACATGCTTCTTTGGTATTATTAAGATTAAATTTAGGAACGATGCCTAAAATACGGTTACCTTGAATAACATAAGCAACGTTATAAAGACAACTATTATATTCTAAAATTGATCCTACAATGATTAAATGTTCATCATTATGTTCTAAAATATATTTTAAAGCTAAGTTTGCATCTTCAATAGTTTGTCGATTGGTAAACCAATCCCCTAAATTAGTTCCAGTAATTGCAAGTTCGGGAAAAACTAAAATAGCATTTTTTTTATCTTTTCCGATAATTTTAACAATTTCCATGGCATTTGAAAAAGTATCCCCTAATTTAGTTTTCGGTACTACTAGACCGACTTTAATGAAACTATTTTTCTTCATTTTGGTTCTCCTTGTATAAATTATTTTTTATAATATAATCGTATATTTCATTAGGTAATAAACTTTGATCAAAAGTATTACGAAAATCAGAAGATGAAATATCCCCTATTTCATAATCAACTACCAAAAAATGATTTCGGTAATTATTTAAAAGCTTATTAGATTTAAAAATTTCTTCAATATTAAAGCCTGAACGATTTAAAACAATAAAATTGTTTTGTTTAATTAGCTTTTTGGCATCTATCCAAGTAGTAATAAATGCTAAAGAATCAGCACCTATCACAAACCAAGGGTGGTTATATTCTTTTAGAGTTTCGACACTTCCTTTAAATTCGCGATTTTTTTCACTGGTTATTAATTCAACATTTGATATATTCTTAATTAATAATTTTAACATTGCTATGCGTTCATTAAAAGATAAAAGTTGTTTGTTATGGTAGTGATAATCATCGCTGTTAGGAACCAATAAAACTTCTGCATCTAATTGTTCAGTTAAAAGTTTTAAAATATTTTGATGAGCAAGAGTTGGAGGGTTGAAAGAACCACCAAAAAAAACCTTTTTTTTGCTATCTTTTATTATTTTTTTTGTTTCTTGAAAATTATTAATTCTATCGATGACTGCATTGGCAATTTTTTTCCCTGAAGCAATTGCTTCGACAATAGTTTTAGGACCAGTAAAAAAGTCTCCTCCAAAATAGTAATTTAAGTAATTATCGTTTTTGATAGAAATATGAGCATTAACAAAAAAATCTTTATTTGATTGGGCCCCTGTTGCCATAACAATTGTATCACATGGAAAACAACTAATAGCTCCTTCTATAGGAATAGCATTTTGACGTTTATCTTCTTCTTTCTCTGTTAAACGCATTTTTTGAACTTGTAAACCAATTAAAACTTCATTTTTAACAATTGGTTGGATGGGAGTCCATAATTCAGCAAGATTAACTCCTTCATTAAGAGTGGCTTGAATTTCTTTCTTTGAAGCAGGTGAATTTTCAATATTACGGCGATAGACAATTGTTACATTATTTTTTAGACGTTTTAAAGCTCGTGCTGTATCCATTGCGACATTACCTGCTCCAATGACAATAATATTTCGTTCTTTTATTTCACACTTATTTTGGTTATAAGCTTCCAAAATATCAAGTCCATAAAAACATGATGGAAAATTTTCATTCCAAATATTAATAGGTATTTGAGCTCCTGTACAAATAATTTTAAAGTCATATTTTTCTAAATCTTTAATGCTTAGATTTCTACCTAATTCATATTCTAAACATATTTTAACATTTAAATTTCTTAAAACACTGTCAAAATCTAAAAAAGTGTTAGAAAGATGTCTAAAATTAGGAACAAATTTATCTATAGTTCCACCTATCTTTTTTTCTTTATCAAAAAGAATTACTTTTACTCCTGCTCTAGCAAGTATTAAACTAATAGTTATTCCGGTAATCCCAGCTCCTACAATTGCTGCAGTCTTAGAGTCTTTAACATTTTTAGAAACCGGTAAATCTTGTAAATAACTACCTTTATACATATTAGACAATAAATATTCTACTTTACCTATTTCTACTGGTTTACCTTTTATGCCTCTAACGCATTGACCCTCACATTGATGATCATGAGCACATAAACTACCACAAAGCTCAGGCATAATTTGCGTTTTTAAAAGTTCACGATAAGCTTCATGGTATTGTTCTGATGAAACGTAATTCATAATACTAGGAATATCATTATGAATAGGACATCCTTTAACACATGATGGATTTTGACATTTTAAGCAATAATCAGCAAGTTCTTTTATTATCATAACTTATTCCTCCTGCTTATTTATTTTAACATATAAACAAAAAAATAGGTAAAAAATTGATTATATTTTACCTATTCTTAAATGATTTAAAATCGTTTTTTCAAATACTTCTCCACGTTCTAAATAATTCTTAAATTGATCTGTACTAGGGGAAGCAGGAGAAAAAAGAATACAAGTTTTTTCTTTAAAATTAGTTGGCATTATTCCAATGACATCTATTAAAGTATCTTTGACGATATAATTAACACTAATACTATCTAAAACTTCAGCTATTTTATAACGATTTTCTCCATATAAATAAGCACCAGAAAAACATTTTAATTCTTTATTTAATTGATACCAATCTTCGCGTCGATCTAATCCACCTGCTATCCAATATAGTTGGAATTCTTCATTTTTTAAAAATTCAACAGCTTTTATTAAAGATAAAAAATTAGTTGATTTAGAGTCATTATAAATTATTAAATTATCATTGTGATAAATTTTTTCTAACCGATAATCAGGAATTTTAAAGCTTTGTAATACTTCTAAAACTTGTTCATTATTTATTTTAAATAAAGAGCTAGTAGCGAGAGCCATTTTAAAATTGATTTGGTTGTGAAGTTCAGGGAATTTTATTTTAATTAATTCATCATCTATTATATTTGTTTGATTAATAGCGATTTTTCTTCCTTTAAAATTTTTTATTTCATCATAATCATCTAATTCCGAAGAATATATTAAATAATCGTTAGAATTCATATTTTTGATAATTTTAAATTTAGATTCGACATAATGTAAAAAAGATGGGTGATGATCTAAATGATTAGGATAAATATTAGTAATAATACTAATTTGAGGATGAAACTTATAAGTGCTTGCTAACATATAACTAGAACATTCTATTAAAACAATTTCATTCATAAAGTTTTTAATACTTTCTAAATCAAATAGAGGGATACCAATATTTCCTCCTAAATAGACATTATATTTTTTTTCTAATAGAGCCTTTAACATTAAAATAGTTGTTGTTTTACCATTTGTACCTGTAACCGCGATTATTATAGCTGAAGGGTATAAAATACTAAATAATTCTATATCACTAATTACCTTTTTATTTTTTTCTTTTGCTTTAGATAATAAAGGAGTGTTAAAAGGAATTCCAGGGCTTTTAATAATAATGTCAATATTTTTTAAATCTGTTAAATCATTAGCATTTTTTAAAATTTGATATGATACTTTATTTTTGATAAAAAAACGTTCTAAACTTTGATTAGTAATTCCGTATCCATATAATAAATATTTTTTATTTAAAATAATTTCACCCCCAAAATGACACCTATTAATGACATTACTAGACTGAAACTCCAAAATATTAAATCTATTTGCCATTCTGAATAATTTAATAATTCTAAATGATGATGAAATGGAGCCATTTTGAAAATACGTTTACCATTAGTTATTTTAAAATAAGTAACTTGTATAATATCACTTAATGTCTCAATAACTAAAGCACTCCCCATAATTAGTAGTAAAAATTCAACTTTTAAAATCATAAATATGCAGGCAATAAGTCCTCCTAAAATCATCGAACCAGTATTTCCCATAAATATTTTGGCTGGATTGATATTAAAAAACATAAAACCTAAAATAGTTACAATCGATACGATGCTTAATAATAATATTTCAGCGTTAGAAATTAAATATGAATAAATAGCTATACCTAATAAAATTGTAATAATGATTCCACTGGCTAATCCATCAATGCCATCAGTTAGATTAACAGCATTAGCTGTAGCAGAATAAAAAAACATTAAAAATACACCATAAAAAAATGATAAATTAATTGTTTTACCAAAAAAACTAATTGTAGAATCATGATTATTAATAATAAGAAGGCCATAAATTATCAAAGCGACGATTAATTGAAGAATAAATTTTAAGTTAGGCTTAATCCCTGTATTATTATGCCTAACAACAATTAAGTAATCATCAATAAAACCGATTAAACCATAACCTATTATTGAAATAATTATTAATAAATTTTGATAAGTAAAAACTGGCAGTTTAGTTATTAAAAGGACCAGTAAATAGCAAGAAATGATAAAAATTCCAAAAATAACTCCTCCCATAGTTGGAGTACCATGTTTTGCTAGATGTTTTTGAGGGCCATCTTCTCTTATTGATTGAGATATTTTTTCTTTTTTTAAAAAAGGAATATAGAGTAGATAAACAATTAATTCAAATATAAAAATTATAAATAAGCAAATTTTTAAAATATCAAAATTTTTAAACATACTTTTCTTCCTTTAAAATTTTTAAAATCATTTCTAAATCAGTATATTCTTGATCTAATACTTTAGTTTTCTCATAACCTTTCCCCATTAGAACAATTGTATCATTGACTTTGCTGTCTTTTATGGCTTTTCTAATTGCTTCCATACGAGATTCAATAATTGTATAGTTGTTAGTTGTAAGATCACAAGTTATTTCTTTAATTATTTTTTCAGTACTTTCATTACGTGAATTATCTTCTGTAAAGTAAACAAAATTGGAGAATTGACAAGCTAATTTACCAATAATTGGCCTTTTTAAACGATCTCTATTACCGCCACAACCAATAATAAGTTTTATGTTATGATGATTAAAAGAATTAATAGCTTTAAGAGAAGCCTCAACAGCGTTGGCGGTATGAGCATAATCAATAATAAAAGTTCTATTATAAATTTGGTAAACATTCATTCGACCATTTATACGTTGAATATTTTTTAAAAAATCGCTAAAATTGTCTAATGGAATTTGAAGAATAGTTAATATACCATAAATAATGGTAATATTTTGAACATTAAATTCACCTATTAAAGTTGTTTCAAAGGCATTAAGATTGTTTTTAGTATTTACAAAAAATAAAGTTTTATCGATTGTTGATTCAACTATTTCATAACAAAAATTACATTCTTTATTTTGTCCAAAATTATAAATTTTAACAGGGGATAAACGCACTAGTTTATCATAATTATTAATATCTTTGTTGATTAAAACTGCTCCTTTATTTTTTAATTGATACATTAAAAGTGCTTTAGAATAAAAATAATCAGTTATATTTTCATGATAATCTAAATGATCTTGAGTGATATTAGTATAGGCGAGTACATCAAATGATATTTCTGCAATTCTCATTTCACAAATAGCTTGACTACTTACTTCAATAATGATATATCCTTTACTATAATGACTATTTAATATAGTGTTATATATGGTTAAGATATGAGGAGTTGTATTTATGGTATGGAAAAATTTATTACCAACATAATTCCCATTACTTGAAAAACAAATAACATTATAATTTAAAGAAAGTAAATATTTATATAGAAGATTGCAGCAAGTTGTCTTACCATTGGTCCCAGTAATTGCAATTATTTTAAAATTATTTAATTTTTTATGATATCGTTTTTTTAAAATTATTGCCAATTCTTTTTTGGGATTTTCAACTTTGATAACATTAATATTGTCATTAATACTTTGATAATTACTACTAGTAATAATTGTTAAAGCTCCTTTACGAATTGCTTCATCGATATAATTAATCCCATCATGTGTTGTACCTTTTATAGCAACAAATATTGAACCTTGGATAACATCTTGAGAATTATCCGTAATTTTGGTTATAATATGGTTATTTTTTATTAATACATTTTGATATAAATTGCTTATTTTCATAATTTCCTCCATGACTGGGGCGCTTCGCTTCCAGTCTCAAACACCTTATTAAAGGAAGCCTCCCAAAAATTTATTTTTTGTGATATAATATTATTGATAGTAACACACTACAAAGCACGATGAGGTGAGTGGTGAATAAAAGTTTTATGACTTTCCACTTTTATATCCCGTATAATTATATGTGTAGTTATTCTGTTAAGCACAAACAATTAGGTAACCAAGCCTGTACACTTATCTTTGTGGAATCAAAAGATACCTCGCTAGGAATAACAGTCACTGTTACTATCACCTTGTTTTACTAGGTAAGTAAAAAGATGGAGGTATTATTATGATGAAGATTGTGTATCCAATTTGCTGTGGTTTGGATGTGCACAAAAAGATTTTAGTTGCTACTATTGCTAAAACTGATTCTTTAAATGTAACAACTTATGAAACTAAAGCTTTTTCTACTATCAATTCTGATATTTTAAAATTAAAACAATGGTTATTAGATAATAATTGTCTTAATCTTTGTATGGAATCCACTGGTAAATATTGGATTCCTGTTTTTAATTTACTTGAGGATTCAATTAAAGTCTGTCTTACCCATCCTAAATACGTTAAAGCGATTAAAGGTAAAAAGACAGATAAGTAAGACTCTAAATGGATCGCTGATTTATTTAAACACGATCTTGTTCCTTGCTCTTTTATCCCTCCTAAAGATATTAGAGAATTACGTGATATTTGTAGATACCGCTATAAGCTTGTTTGTAATCGTACTTCTGAAAAAAACCGTGTTCAAAACTCTATGACTGTTTCTAACATTGGGATTGCTAATATTGTTACCGATCCTTTTGGTAAAACAGCTACTAATGTTATGAAATATCTTCTTGAACATGATAATAAAACTATTGATCATGATCATGTTAAATCTCTTCTAAATAAAGGTTTGAAAAAGAAAGCAGATGAAATTATTGATTCCATTACTGGAAGTAATATTTCTTCTGACCAATCTTTTAAATTAAATATTTGTTATCAACACATTGAAGAACTTGATAATTATATTTCTATCCTCGAAGATGAATTAATTAAACGTTCCGCTAAATATAATTCTTTTATTGAACTTGCCATGCAAATACCTGGAATTCAACGTATTTCTGCTATTTGGATTGTTAGTGAAATCGGTGTAGATATGGATGTTTTTAAAGATGCCAAACATCTTGTTTCTTGGGCCGGTCTTTCTCCTACCAACAATGAATCAGCCAATAAAAAATATTCAACTAAAATATCTAAAGCAGGTGTTTACATCAAGCCGCTGCTCATTCAATGTGCTCTTTGTGCGATCGCTAATAAAAAGAATCTTTATTATAAAAATAAATATGATAACATTAAATGAAGACGTGGACACAAGAAAGCTATAATTGCGATTGCTAGAATGATGCTAACTGCTATTTATTATATGTTTTCAACTGGTGAAACTTTTGCACCTTATGATATCAATGATTTTGATAAACCAAAGAATAAAAAACAAGTTCTTAACACAACTAATACTTTAGAATATCTAAAAAATTTAGGATTAGATATATCTTCAATAGAGAATCAACTAAATAATTTTAACGAAAATTCACAGCAATTATAACTAAATATAATGGACTTTAAAAATGACGTTGCTCACCATTTTTAAAAATAGTCAATATTGGGCTTTTTTTGTGTTCAATTGATTAAATAAATTTTTGGTTGTTATCTTTCACACTTTCTCCTAATCAGTATATAAAATTACCGTTCCACCTTCTACTAAAGGATAACCTGCTTCAGGCAATTGAGCAATAACCTTTGTTCCGTTTCCTATAATAGAAAAAGAATATTTTTTAGTTTGAACTATTTTTTTTACATAAGAACCTACATAATCATCTACTACATAAGTTCTTTTGTCAATCCAATATCTAGCATCAAGAGGTATACCACCTGTTTGGGGTTCAACATTTAAAATGGAAAATGAAGAAATAAGAGCTTCTTTTACCATTGGAGCTACAACTACACCACCATATTGAATAGTATTTTTAGGATTTACTACCGCAATATAACATGCAACTTGTGGATTATTCATTGGAGCAATACCTAAAAAAGAAAGAATATATTTTCCTTCAACGTAACTACCATTTTCAGCAACTTGAGCGGTACCTGTTTTTCCTCCAACTCGATATCCTTCAATATATGCGCTTCTTGCAGTACCTAAAGAGGCTACATATTCTAAACTACTAGCAACCATCTTAGAAGTTTTTTCACTTATTACTTGCCTTTTAAAAATCGGAAAATCTTGATAAATGATATCATTTGTTTTAGGATTACCAATACCTTTTAAAATAGTAGGAGTATTTAGTTTTCCTCCATTTACTGCTGCACTTGCTGCATTAATTAATTGGATTGCTGTGGTAGAATTTCCTTGCCCAAATGAACTAGTGGCAAGTTCTACATTACCTATTTTTTGCTCATTAAAAATGATTCCGGTACTTTCCCCTAGTAAGTCAATTCCGGTTTTTTGTCCAAATCCAAAATTTTTAATATAATGAAAAAGTTTTTCTTTTCCTATTCTTAATCCTATTGTCATAAAACCTGGATTACATGAGTTTTGAAGAACTTCTAAAAATGTTTCTTCGCCATGTCCACCAGCTTTCCAATCTTTAATACGGGTGCCATCAATAATCATATAACCTGGATCAATAAACTTTTCATTTAATGAAAAAACCCCTTCTTCAAGACCAGCAGCATAAGTTACGATTTTAAAAGTTGATCCTGGTTCAAAACTTTTCCAAATGGGGAGATTTTGATTATAAAGTGCTTGATCATACTCTTGATAATTAGCGGGATTATAAGTAGGGCGAGATGCCATGGCTAGTATTTCACTAGTTTTTGGATCCATTATTATGGCTATTATTTCATCTGCATTGTATCTAGCAACAGCATTATCTAATATTCGTTCTAAAGTTATTTGTAAATCTAAATCAATTGTTAAATAAATATCATTTCCACTGGTTGCTTCTTCATAATAGCCAGTTAAATCATTAATTAAATTGCCGTGAGCATCTGTAAAAATTTTAACAGCTCCTGATGAACCTTTTAAATAGTCTTCATAAATATATTCTATTCCTGTAATGCCTTGATTATCAATTCCACATATTCCAATAACTTGTGATAGATAATGACCATATGGATAAATTCTTTTGGTATCGGAAACTATATAAATTCCATCAATACTTTCTTTAGCAATTTTAATTGCTTTTTCTATGCTAATTTTTCGTCCTTCTGGTTTGATTATTTCGACGCTAACATTTTTACATAAATGCTTTTCTATATCAGAATATTGACATTCTAAAATATCAGCTAAAATTTTTGAGGTTTTTTCAATATTTTTAATTTGTTTAGGTATGGCAACGATAGTCGGAGCTAATTCACTACCCACAATAAGTTTTCCGTTACGATCATAAATGTTTCCACGTCTTGCTTCAACTGGTGCACTTCTTGTCCATAACTCTAAAGCTCTTTCATAATAATCTTCTTTAGTATAAACTTTTAAATAAGTTAATCGAACAACTAATAAAATAACTAATAAAAACATAATAGTATAGAGCATTATCACTCTTTTTCGCAGTTGATACATTTTTTTCACCTATAACAAGATATGAATTAATTAGTAAATTTATGTATAAAAGCCTATAATAGTTGATTTAAAAATTCATTTATGCTATAATTTAAAAGTCAAAATTAATGGAGGAAATTTATGTTATATACTATATCAAATAATTTAATATCTTTAACAATAAATTCTATTGGTGCTGAAATCAAATCGATTAAAAAAGATGGGATTGAATACATTCATCAAAATAATCCTGAAACTTGGAATCGCTCGGCACCATTCTTATTTCCTGCTATAGGATGCTTTAAAAATAAAATTACTTATTTTAATAATCAGCCATTTAATCTTCCAAAACATGGATTTGTACGGGATATGGAAATGGAATTAATTGAAAAAACTTCTACCTCTTTAATTTTAGAAGTTAAGGAAAATGGCGAAAGTTTAAGATATTATCCATATAACTTTATATTTAGAGTAACCTATACTTTGAATAAAGCTACAGTTAATGTTAAAATTGATATTACTAATTCAAATAATGATGTAATGCCATTTAATTTAGGATTACATCCAGCATTTAGAGTTCCATTATTTGAAGGTGAAAAGTTCGAAGATTATCAAATTATTTTTAATCAAAAAGGAACATATGAAGTTCCTACTGTTAACTTAAGTAATGGTTTGATTGATTGGTCGAATATTTGTCGCGTTTTTACAAATTTAGAAGTATTGCCATTAAATTATAATGATTATGCAAATGATGCTTTGATATTTGATAACGTTACCTTTAATGAAATGATTTTATGTAATTCTAAAAATGATTATGGAATTAAACTTACTTTTAAAGATTTTAAAACTGTAGGCATCTGGACCCCTAATCATGTTAATGCTAATTTTATCTGTTTAGAACCTTGGATAGGTTGTGCAGATAGTCCTGATAGTAATGGTAAGTTTGCAGAGAAAAAAGATATTATTAATTTAGAAAGTAATCAAACATTTTCTACTAGTTACCAAATATCAATTTTAAAATAAAAAACATAAGCCATTTTCTAGCTTATGTTTTTTATTCTTTTTATAACTCTAAGTTTGGCACTATGAGCGCGATTGTTATTCTTTAACTCATCTTCTTTTGGTGTAACAGCTTTTTTATAAACCAGTTCAAAATCGGGTAAGTATTCTTTAGGAATAATAGGCATATCTGAAGGTAAATTAATACTTGATTTTTCTTTAAACATTCGTTTGCATAAACGGTCTTCTAAAGAATGAAAGGTAATTACCACAATTCTTCCTTCAATATTTAAAATTTGAAATGCCTCTTCAAGAGATTTTTGGAAAACGGATAGTTCTTTATTAACTTCAATTCTAATTGCTTGAAAAATTTTTTTAGCAGGATGACCTGATTTCCGCAAAACAGCAGCAGGAAGTGCACTTTTAATAATATTAACCAATTCTAAAGTTGTGTCAATAGTTTTATTTTGACGATATTTTTCAATTTTTTTAGCTATATTTACAGAAAATTTTTCTTCTCCATAATCATAAAAAATTTTGATAAGGTCTTTTACCGAATATTCATTGATAACATTCCATGCAGATAATGTAGACTTTTGATCCATTCGCATATCAAGTGGAGCATCAATATTATAACTAAAACCACGCTCTCCAATATCTAACTGAAAACTTGAAACCCCCAAATCGTATAATATACCATCAACTTTTTGAACCCCTAGTTCCTCTAAACAACTTTTTAAATTGACAAAATTACTATTAACAACAGTATAATTATTATTTATTTTAGAAAGTTTTTTGGAGGCTTCAGAAATTGCATATTCATCTTGATCAAAACAAATTAAGTGACCAGTTTCAAGTTTTTTTAAAATTTCCGATGAATGTCCGCCCCCTCCTAAGGTGCAATCAACGTATATACCATCAGGCTTAATATTTAAAGAATCAATCGCTTCATTTAACAAAACTGGAATGTGTTTATATTCAAACATATTTATATGATGAGTAGACCACTTTGCATCTACCTTTTTCTCCTTTCATTTAATAATAAATATCTAAAATAATTATGGTTTGATATATTTTATTTTAAACCTTTTTTCACGATTATTATACCATAAAAAACAAAAAAGCGCTCAAAACGAGCGTTTATTTGTTAAATATACTGAAAATTAATTTTTTGTATCAGTATTTTCTTTAACCTTTACTTCTTTAACTAGACGTCCATTATAGAAGCCACAAGTTGGACAAACTCGGTGAGATAATTTGTATTCACCACAGTTAGGACAAAGAGTCATTCCCGGAACTTCGATTTTATAATGAGTACGACGTTTTAATTTACGAGTTTTAGAAGTACGGCGTTGTTGAGCAATAGCACCCATCTAAACTACACCTCATTTTCCTATTTTATTATTCATCAAGAATTTTTTCATCGAGAATAATATGACGTTTAGATAAAATTTCATATGCATCATCTCTAATAATCCGAATGGGAATATTTACCAAAATATTATCCCAAATTATGCTACGCATATCGATAGCATTATTAGTTATTTCTATAACATCGTCATTTTTTTCATTAGGATAACCAATTAAATCTTCTTGGGTAATATCCATTAAATAATCAACTGGCTCTAAAGTTAATGAACACGCAAGAACTAACTTTACTTGAAGATGATAATTGCATTTGAAAATATCGTCATCTACACGAGTTATCGTGCCTTCTACTAGGGCGATTCCGATATCTAAAATATCTTCAACTTTTTTTGCTTCTTCAACAAAATCTAATTCTCCAGAAAAAGAAAATTGATATGAATTAACAGTTAATTTTTTTAG
This sequence comes from uncultured Staphylococcaceae bacterium, assembly GCA_964384805.1. Classification (GTDB taxonomy): domain Bacteria; phylum Bacillota_I; class Bacilli_A; order ML615J-28; family CAG-313; genus HGM10611. Next base: position 51,611 of record CAYLLO010000001.1, read on the forward strand.
CTGAGCAACTGACCATTTCATATCTAACACTCCTGACTGATGTATTATACTATATTTTACCAAAAAAGTCAAAGAAAAAGATATTATTTTAGGGTGAATTGCAACAAAGGTGAATTGTAACATCAAATGCAACAAAATAAAATAGGTTCTGTAAAATCCATCGATGTTTTGGGGTTTTAAAGACAAATCTTACAATGGTGAAAAAATTACTATTACTTATATCGCTAAAATAATTGGTGTTAATAAAAGCACTATATCGAGAGAAATTAATCGTGGCACAATTAAAGAATTAAAAAATTCAAATGATCATCCTATTTCTCATTATCTTGCTTCTTTTGGCGAAGGTACTTATCAAAAAATCAAAAAAGATTCCATTACAAATACAAATTAAATCCTAATTCTATTGAATTAATTGAATTAACTCAATTGCTTATTATCTAATTAAATAATATTCTTGTTGCATTTCTAATTACAATTTAAGAGATTAGGGGTATTCAGAATTCTCTGATTTTTACAGTTGTGTGTTCAAAAAATATAGTAATTTTTAAAACTAAATTTTAAATCTTTAAAATACCTAGTTTTTGGATTTATATCATATTTTTTATTTACTTAAATAAATAAATAAACACTTCTTTATTTTTTACGCATATTATTATTATGAGGTGTTTGAAATGAATGATAAATTTAATAATTCATTGTTAAAAATGAAAAAATATTTTATGGGATTAAAATCAATAATAATAACTATTCTAATATGGCAATTCTTTTTAACTCTTTTTACATTTACACTTGCTAATTTTATTATTTTAATTATAGTTGGAATTATTTATTTACTTAACTTATTCATTTTTATCTGAAAAAGTTTTGATAAATTGTTCAATATTATTACAATTTTTTACAAAACTCTCCAAATTAATATAGCTCAAATTTGAAACATTAATACGTTTAATGTATATAAAAATCACTAAAAATCTAAAATAATTATAATAAAAATCATCCCTATGACTATAATAATCATCAAAAATTATTTTTTTAAAATCAATATTAAAATCTTTATTTTCAACATAGAATTTAGCAAAATCTAGACTATCAATTCCTATTTTACCATTTTCTACACTCGTCAAATAAGCACTTCCTCTACTCATTATTATATGGTCAATTTTAGGATTGTTATGGACAAATACGTATTCAACACTTTCTTTATCTTTAATAGCCATAATAATTTTTTTTTGTAACTTAAGGAGCTCTTTTTTGGCTTCTAAAATAATATAATAGTTCTCTAATACCACTAAATTAGATGGTGTAATTTCCTTTGTTTCGATACTTCTAATAAAATTTTCCAACAATTTAAATTTATAATCTAATTGTTTAGTAATTTCCTCAAACTTTGGACGTGAATTATTTACCGATAATTGTCTTTTAATAATTGTACTATCATGTAATCTATCTAAAGCATTAAACATATTATATGCAAGCGAATCTTCAATTGTTACAAAATTATCAATATAATCATTTAAATAATAATTTTGATAATTAAAACTTGATATAAATTTACGATTATGATTAATAGTCGGGTACAATACATTAGATACTCCTTGATTAGATAAATAGCTGTATTTATTCTCGATTTCATTAGATACTTGTTTTATAAAAAAACAATTTTCTTTATCACAAATAATTTTATAAGTTTTATCTGTAATAGGCCAAACATCTTGAACTTTAATTCCATAATTATTATATAAATTATCCTTTATATTCATATTTTTCACTAATTATAATACGATGGTTATCTAAAAAATTATATTTTTGATTTTCTTTTAGAACATCTTCATATAAAAAATTATGATTTTGGCATAATTCTTTAACCTGTTCATTTTTATTATAATAAATAACTTTTATGACACTCTTTTTCTCTACTCTTTTTTTAGGAGCTTCTTCTAAAAAATTATCATTTTTAACTTTTAGTTTACTAGTTAAGATATCATCAATTTGATCTGTAATGCTTTCCTTTATCACTTCTTCTTCTGTTACACTGTTACAATCAATACTATTAACTATTTCATCAGAAATAGTTAAATCTTTTTTTTCTTCCAATAATTGTTCAGCAAATTCTTCTGTTCTAGTTTTTTCATCCATTAAATCATAATAAACATCTATATCAAATGTTGCTTCTATTCCTCTTCCTGCTATTTCATAATATTCAAAATTATTAATATTAACATTTCTAATTAAAGGAATTCCATTTGTGAAAACAATTTCAAAAGGGATTTGATTTTCAAAATTATTTAAACCATTATTTTCCTCAAAGTCCTTACTATTAGAATAATACTCACCACTTATTTTAACTTGACCTGTTAAAACTTTATCGGTTAAATTATATTCTAAAATCTCTATATTTACAGTCGAAATCCCTACCATTTGTTCTAATTTAGTAAAAGCATTACTATTAATTTGAATATTCATATTATCGACACCTTTCTGTATTATTATATGAATATTTATTATTTTTAATAACTAAAAAGCTAGTTAACTTTTTTATTTAGTTAACCAGCCATAAATAGATATTTATCTTCTAAACACTTTTAATTGGTCTAATTTATTAATTCCTATAAATTGACCTTTATCATCATAAATATAATTATATATTCGAGTAACTCCTCCAAATGTAAATGAACTTGTTGCTGGAGAATACATCATACTTTCAAAATATTCTACATTCCAAATAAGATTATTATTTTCAATTATAAAACTTGAACCTATTGCAGAATCAACCGAATAAAATGTTTTTAAATCACCATTATTGTTGTCACATATAAATAATACTGCTTTATAATGATTTTTAAATAAACTCAATATATACTCATCAGTAATTAATTCATGTTTTTTTACTAGTTCAAATATTGTGTCAAGTATACCTATAGTTTCTCCCCTTCCATAATACATGTTATCAAAATCAAAATAAGGGAGTGAATAAGCTGATAAATATACTTGTCCTCCAAATTCAATTACATCATTAAAGAAATATCTATATTTTTCGTCATAATAACTAATTTCAAATTCTAGCGTACCATCAAAATTAATCTTAACAAACTTAGTATTTAAATCTCTATCTTCTAAATATACTAAATAGTATTCTTTCAATTTTATGATATTTTCAATTCTATAATTGTTAAAATTATTTTCAAAATTATCAGTAATAATTCCATTTGAATTCAAATTGTAGATTTTTAAATAATCAGTTTGAAAAGTTTTATTAGCAAAAGCAGTTAAACTATTATCATTATTAATAATAATTTTATAAAATCTATTCGAATCTTCAAACTCTTGTTGCCAAACAATTTTACCATCAGTGCTAATTTTCGTGATATATGTTTTACTTGGATATCTCGTTGAATAATAAAACAATTGTTTTCCATAAACGATTAAATAATTTTCTTTTTCAATATATCCATCAATTGAATAATAAATATCTAGATTCCAACATTTTTTTCCATCTTCGTATTTTGTAAATATATATTTAGTACAATCTAATTCCTGTTCATTATTTACTACCATATACTCATCATACTTATAATATACTCCAGTAATAGGATTTTGTTCTTGTTTGCGTAACTCTTCCCAAAGTTCCCAAACACTAGTTAGTTCACTTGAAGAAATATTATCTATTTCGATACTATAACCTGACACTTTACTTTTAATACTTTCAACAATAACTTCACCTGTTTTTTTATACTCAAATTTGTTGGTTGTGATGTCTTTATATATTTCTTTTATTTCATATCTTGTAAGACCATCAAGTGATAATTCATTTGATTTAAAAAATTCCACTGCATTTTGATATTCTTTAGCTTCCACTTTAACTGTATTCACACTCAAACCTATAATAAAAGCTAACATAATAAAAATTATTGAAATAAATGCAACCTTGGAAAAATAAAATCTTCTAGTATTTTTGGGCTTCTTATATTTTTGATATATACCATTTTTATAGTCATCAATATTATAATCCGGCAAATCATTTTTCAAATTGGATAAATCTTTATCAATCATTTTTATAATTCCTTTCTATAAATTCTTTAATAAGATTTCTTGCCCGTTCTAATCGTTTCTTTACTGCAGATTCAGAAATTTTTAGGATATTAGAAATATCTTTTATTTTCATATCATCATAATAATGAAGAATTATAATTGTTTTATACTTTTCTGGTAAAGTATCCACGATTTTAGATAAATCATAGGGCAATTCTTCTTTATTTTTTGTTGGAATATTAATTATATAATCGTTATTTTTAATCACTTTTTTATATGAATATGACTTAACAAAATTAATAGATTCATTTATTGTAACTCTAATTAAGAAATATTTAATATGTTCGTTTGACTCAAACTTTTTATTAGATTCTAAAAGAGCAACATAAGCATTTTGCATTATGTCAATTGAATCTTCTTTATTTTTTGTGTAACCATATGCTATATATAATAGTTCTTTCGCAAACTCATTATATATCAACTCAAATTGCTTTTCCGATATTTTCATAATCATAATCCTTTCACTTATAATACAATTGAACTATAAAAAGGTGACATTCTTTTTTATAAAATTTTATCATTAATATTTTATTATCCATTAAAAGTTTAAATCATTAATAATTTAGTTAAACACCTGTGTCTTAACAAAGTTTTAAAGTAAAAAGTATTTTGTTAATAAAAAAAACTATTATTCTAAAAAATAAAATTTGTAAATAATTGAATAATAGTTTTTTTAGTTATTTAAAATACTTTATAAAGTTTTAAAAATCAATGTATTAAAGTCATATAATAAAGAAATTAAAAAATTTAAAACATAATTAATAAATAATGCAAATTTAGTTTTATTTTTATATCCACTTATTATTGATTTAATACCACTGACATATTCAAAAAAATTCTTTAAAAATATGAAATCAATACTATATTTTTTCAAGTCTAGAAAAATAATAATAAAATATTATAATAATCATGTCGTTTAATATTTTATCTATTTATATTTGTTATTTTGTCATTTTTTATATTATTAATAGACTTTAATTTTAATATTGAAAATATCATTACTATATATAAAATTAGCTCTATTTCTATAATCTATCTTGAGTAGTTCATAAAAAATTTTACTTAACCTAATTTAATTTATTTTCGATAAAACTCCATACTTTATCAATTCCATAACTCGTTTCAGAAGAGATGACTAATAAATCATCAACTTCTTGCATTTTCAACTTTTCTAATACCTGTTTACGATGACGTGGAATTAAGGTTTTACCAATTTTATCAACTTTTGTCGCAACAACTTTGACTGGTAAATTAAAATGCTTTAAGTACTCATACATTAAAACATCATCATCACTAGGTTCATGACGAATATCAATTATTAAAAATATAGCTTTTAATTGTTGACTATGATCAAAATAATCTTCAATCATCTTTCCATAATCTAAGCGATTTTGAATTAATTGTTTAGCATAACCATATCCAGGAACATCAACAAAGAACATTTGATCATTGATATTATAAAAATTAATTGTTTGGGTTTTTCCAGGTTTACTAGAAGTATAGGCTAAATTTTTTCGACCTGTCAAAGCGTTAATAAAACTACTTTTACCTACATTAGAACGACCAATAAACATAAAATTAGGATATTTATCTTTAGGGTATCCTTTACTATTAACAGCACTAATCTGATAAACAGCTTTGTTTATTTTCATAAAACACCTCCATTTTATTTACTGAATTATAAAAAAACAAGTTTTATAGCATTATTTATTATACAAACTTTCTATAACATAGATATCGTGAATAATTATTAAATATAATCAATTTCTCCTAGATACTTGCTTTTGGGCAATTATTTAACAACTTTGTTTAATAAAACAATAAAGAAGAAAGAAAGAGACTGTTTACAGTCTCATAATTTTATTATAATAATAAGCCATATTCTGTAGCCCTTTCGGGTGGTAATCATTTATCTCATGTTATAATAACATGCAACATCTCAGTTCGGTATATTCCCGGATGTCATGCCCCTACCAAATTTGGGTTGCTAGCTTGAGGGGTTTACCCGTTCCATTTTTTCGTTTCCGAAAAACTCGTTTCTGTGGCACTTTATGAACCGAATCATATCTTTATTTTTTATTTTTTTGAAAGCGTATTTTTTTATGGAAGGAGTCTCCTTCTTCTAAATTTTATATTTTATTAAATTGTGAGACTTAGATTCTAAGTTCGCCGTCAGTCTTAGAGACTGCCCTAACTTATTTTTTCGTTAGGCACAAACACTACAAACATCACAGTTTGTGCTAGTATGGACTTTCCTAACAATTTTTAAAATTGCTCGATTACCTATTATAATAAAACTTATTAGTTTTCCTTTTCTTCCTTTTTATTGTTAGTAGTAATTGCATCTTTTCGAGAAAGCATTACTTTACCTTTTTCGTCAAAGCCAATAACTTTAACTATTATTTCATCACCTTCACGAACAACATCTTCTACTTTTTCAACTCTAGTGGTATCTAAATTAGAGATATGCACTAATCCTTCATATCCTGGCCATAATTCAACAAAACATCCAAATTTCATATTTTTAACAACTGTGGCTTGATAAATTTCACCAACCTTAGCTTCTTTAGTAAGAGCTTCAATTTTAGCAATGGCTTTATCAATCCATTCAGTTTCAGAATGCATTACAAATACACGTCCATCTTGTTCTATATCAATCTTAACTTCATTACATTCCTTAATAATGTCTTGAATAATTTTTCCACCAGAACCAATAACATCACGGATTTTATCAGGATTAATGTGAATCAATTTTACTTTAGGGGCAAACGGACTAAGTTCTTTTCTTGTTTCAGAAATGGTGTTCATCATATGTTTTAAAATTTGCATTCTTCCTAGTTTAGCTTGCGCTAAAGCTTCTTTTAAGATTTCTTTTGTTATTCCGCGAATTTTAATATCCATTTGTAAAGCAGTAATACCATTTTTAGTACCAGCAACTTTAAAATCCATGTCCCCATAATGATCCTCTAGTCCTTGAATATCTGTTAAAATAGTATATTTATCGCCATCACTGATAAGTCCCATTGCGATACCAGCAACTGGAGCCTTAATAGGAACACCTGCTGCCATTAATGCTAAAGTTCCTGCACAAATTGAAGCTTGTGATGATGAACCATTAGACTCTAAAATTTCACTAACTACACGAATCGTATAAGGGAATTCATCTTCACTTGGAATTACTTGTAATAAAGCTCTTTCTCCTAAAGCCCCATGCCCAATTTCACGCCGTCCTGGTGAACCATATCTACCAGTTGACCCAACTGAAAATTGAGGAAAATTATAATGTAACATAAATCTCTTACTATCTTCTACACCTAATCCATCAATAATTTGAAATTCACTAATTGAACCTAATGTTACTACAGATAATGCTTGAGTTTGTCCTCTTGTAAATAAAGATGAACCATGTGTTCTTTCAAAAATATCTATTCTTGAAGAAAGTGGTCGAATTTCGTCAACTGCTCTACCATCTGGACGAATTTTATCATGGGTAATTAACCTACGAACCTCAGTAGCAGTTATTTGTTCTAACAACATATTTACATATGAAATTTTTTTAGGTAATTCTAAATCACCAATCCATTTTTCTTCAAAATGTTTAACAGTATTGGTAATAATTGTATCACAAGCATCTTGGCGAGCTAATTTTTCATGGATAGAGATTGCCGCTACTAAGTCATCTTTAGCGAACTCATTAACTTCATTAACGATTTCTTCAGGAATACTGAATAAATCAACCTCCATCTTTGGTTTACCAATAGCTTTAACAATTTTTTCTTCAAACGCAACTAAACGTTTGATTTCTTCATGACCAAACATTAATGCTTCTAACATATCTTCTTCACTTACTTGTTTTGCACCAGCCTCAACCATGTTAATAGCATCTTTAGTTCCGGCAATTGTCAAATTAATATCTGATTGTTCTAATTGTTCAACAGTAGGATTTAAAATTAACTCCCCGTTTATGCGACCAACTACAACTCCTGCAATAGGCCCTTCAAATGGAATATCAGATATACTTAATGCTATACTTGAACCAAGCATTGCAGCCATAGCTGCTGAATAATCTGGATTGGCACACATTACCATATTTACCACTTGAACTTCGTTACGAAATCCATCGGCAAACAAAGGTCTAATAGGGCGATCTATTAAACGAGAAACTAATGTTTCATGTTCAGTAGGACGACCTTCTCTTTTTAAGAATCCTCCAGGAATTTTACCACCTGCATATAGTCTTTCTTGGTACAAAACTGTTAAAGGAAAAAAATCAGTATCTAATGTATTTTTACTACCAACTGCAGCAGATAATACTGCAGTATCATTATATCTGACTAAACATGCACCACTTGCTTGTTTAGCAAGTTCACCGATTTCAATAATAAATTTTCGTTCTTCACCTTTACAATTTTGAACATACTCAAAAACTTGTTTTTCCATAATACACCTCATTTCCTAAAACTATAGCCCTTGCTATAGTCAACAAATTTTTCTTTGTATATAATTATATAAACCAATTTCTTGGGAATTTTTTTAAAAAATATTGAGGCACATAACGTGCCTCAATAGCGCTTATTTTCTTAAACCTAATTTGGCAATCAATTCACGATATCTTTGAACATCCTTATTTTTTAAATAAGTTAGTAAGTTACGACGATGTCCTACTTTTTTAAGTAGTCCACGTCGAGTGTGGAAATCATGAGTATGAACTTTTAAATGTTCATTAATACGATCAATTTCCGCAGATAAAATCGCAATTTGAACTTCTGGAGAACCAGTATCTCCTTCAGCACGTTTAAATTGATTAATAAGTGCAGCTTTTTCTTCTTTGTTAATGCAAGCCATTTCAACTTCTCCTTTTCATTATTCCTATAACCGAGTAGTACGTATCTAAATAATATTTTTTATTTAAATTGGAGTAATCGCAAAACTTTGTCACAGGTCTTACATATTATAACATTTTTTACTGAATAAATCAAGCAAATTATAAAGTATTGTTTAGGACTAAATATGCTCTATTCTTATCACATTCAATTTGTTTGTGAAAATCCTTAATATTTTCAAATTTTTTTTCTTCACGTAAATATTCGATTAATTCTATTGAAATTTCTTTACCATATAAATTCGATTTAAAATTTTCTTCAATAATATGAATTTCATAACTTAAGTTTTCATAATAGTTGAATGAAGGATTGTGACCAATATTACAGATTGCAAAAAATTTTTGTCCATCAATTATACATTTTCCTGCATACACTCCTTCTTTAAGATGAGGATAAGACCGATTTAATCTTAAATTAGCAGTTGGAACTTTGATTTTTTCACCTATATTACGCCCATGTACTACTATTCCTTTAATAGTGTAGTAATATCCTAATAAATCATTAGCTTTTTGTAAATCGCCTTCATTCAACATTTTCTTTATTAATGATGAACCAATTTTTTGATTATCAATTATCATTTCTGGAATAATATTAACATTAATTTTATATTCTGAATCAGTTATAATACTATTAGATATACCTTCGCCACGAAAACCATAATGAAAATCAAAGCCAACTACCACTTCTTTTACTCTTAGCCCAATTAAAATTTTTTGGACAAAATCTTTATGCGACATTTTAGATAAGTAATTATCAAAAGTAATAATAATTAGGTAATCAAAATGATACTTGCTAATTAGTTCACATTTTTCTTCTAGTGATAACAAACTAACATATGTTTGATCTTTATTTATTACTTTATCAGGATGTGGTTCAAAAGTTATAATAGCGCTTTTTAAATTCTTTTTTTGGGCTATTTTTAAAGTTTCATTAAATAATTTTTGGTGAGCAAGATGTACACCATCAAATTCGCCAATTGTAGCAACAAGATTATTCATAATAGAATTATAGTCTAAAATTGAATTTATTTTTATTATTTCCATACTCGTACCGCTCTATAAAACTTCACATTATTTTCTTCACAATATTCATATATTGCAATTAATTTATCATCCACAATAGCAGCAAATCTATTATATTGTTTATAAAATGTCTTTAAAGATATCTTCATACCATTACTTAGTTTGTGAAAAAGTTCCGAATTTTTTGAAACATTAATTTTTTCAATACCACATATAGCATCTTTCATATTAATTAAAGTATATTCGCCATTCTGTATATCTTCTATTTTTTTTGAATCTTCTAATTTGAACACACCACTTTGTAAACGCAATAAACTTCCCATTGTACAAGGAATTCCCAAACGAATTCCAATATCATGGCACAAAGATCTAATATATGTACCTTTAGAAACAGTAACGTCAAACTGAAGTGAAAAATACTTTTCTCCGCTAATTAATTGTTTATCAATTTGAAAATCAAATATCTCAATTTCACGTGGTTCTATTTTAACTTCTTGATGCTTTAATGCATATTCATACAATTTTTTACCATTAACTTTAAGAGCAGAATAAATAGGCGGCATTTGTAATTGCTTACCTTTGAAACTATTAATAGTGTCAAATAAAAAATCTATATCTATTTGTGGTTTTTTTTCTTCCCTTAGAACTTGTCCAGTTATATCATAAGTATCTGTTTCAATACCTATGATTAATTCACAACGATATTTTTTAATATCTGTTTCTAAAAATTGAACAAGTTTAGTAGCTTGATTAAGACAAATTACTAGTACTCCCTCAGCATTAGGATCTAAAGTTCCTGTATGCCCTACTTGTTTGGTATTAAAAATTCGCCGTATTTTATTTACCACGTCATGACTTGTCATTCCTTTAGTTTTATATACATTGATAATTCCATTCATATAATACTCCTACTCACTAAAGAATTTCATAATTAAAACTCCTAAAGTACAAATAAAAACTTTAAAAAAGATATTCAAATCGTATGCCCATACTTCACGTATAAATATCAATATTGTTCCTAATAATAATCCTAAACAAAATTTTAAAAAAATCAATTCATTTTTTTTAATAATTTTTTTAATTATTTTAGCAAAAACAATAGCCCCTATAACAAATGAAATAATAAAGATTAAACAATTATAAACCGAACTTCTGGGAGGTGTCATAGTAAAAATTTGAAAAATATCAGAAAAACTATCAATAATAATTTGATAAATTCCTAATGTCAAAAGTAATAAACTTCCGCTTATTCCCGGCATAATAAAGGCAAAGGACGATAATATTCCACCCAAAATTAAAACTAATATACTAAAGTTATTAGTCGAATTTTGAGACAATATTTCAGGAATTAAAGAAAGCAGTATTCCAAACATAATAATTAATAAATCGACAACTTTATTAGGTAATGTCTTGCGAATTATACTAATTAATCCGCCTATAGTTAATCCTAAGAAAAATATTTTTAGAATTGATTCATAGTTTTCAAAAATCAAAGACATTCCCATAATACATAAAATAATACCTAGAATAATACCTAATATAAATAAAAAATTCTTAATTATAATTTTAGGATTATAAAATTTTTCGATTACTTCTAACATACTATCATAAGAATTAAGAAACATCGCTACTAACGCACTACAAACGCCCGGAATAGTAAAAGAAACACCTATTAAAAAACCTTTAGCAAATTGTTTCATAAATTTGAATAATTACTTTTTTTATTTTATCATAATATATTTTTTTTTGCAAATTATTCTTCCTCCATATCGTATTGAATAATATGCAAAAATAGATTAGTTTATGTTATTCTTAATTAAAATTATTAATTGCATTTATTATAAACGGACATACCATCATTATTATAAAGATAAGAATTAAACCAACTATGTAATTAAAAATACGTTTTTTAGCTAATTCTTTTTCTTCCATTTTAACTGCTAAAATTAACTTAGCTCCCATATAAATACTCCAAATACCTGATGTAATAATCAAGAGAACAATAAAAATTGTCTGTTGATTATTAATAATTTCTTTAAATTCTGTTTCTACTTTATCTATATTTGTATCAATAAATTTAGTTTCCAATAATCCACAATTTATACATTCATATATTTGTTTTAATTGATTATTAATAATTAATTCTTCTTTTAAAATATAATAATGATCGGAGGCTGAAATATTACTTTCATAATAATAATTACATCTTTTACATCTAAATTCTCTAATACCTTCTTTGTCACATGTCGCTTTAGAAATAACTTTGCTTTCAAAATCATGACCTAAAGCTGTAATTATTTCTATACCTTCTTCCATTCCACAGTTTATGCATACCTTAAATAAGCCTCCATTTTCGGTACAACTCACCTTTTTAACAACTTCATTTATACAATGGCCTAAAGGAGCCACATAATTAGTTTCCCTCTCCATTAAACATTCCGTACATTGTAATAATGTATATCCTTCATTTATACATGTCGGAGCAATAATTGTTTCAACATAATTGTGTTCAATCATTTCTAAAAAATTATCATATTTTTGTTCATGACAAGTAATGCATTCATAAATAGTATACCCCTGCGAATAACATGTAGACGCTAAATTACCTACTATTTTATAACTATGTACAATACTAAATTTATCATACCCGATATTTCCATAACTATCAATTATTTCTATACTATAATTTCCTTCTTCTGAAATTATTGTGTTTTTTTTATAAGGATTGCCATTTATATAAACTTCATATGAATCCCCTGACCATGTTAAATATACGGTATTTAAATCATAATTTCTTATAATATCCACTTTTGGGCTTCGCTTAATAGTAATTGAATAAGTATCCGAAATATTTCCTGCATAGTCACTTGCATAAAAATAATATGTTCCTTGCGTTTTTAAAAATGTATTATTTTTATATGAAGTATAATTACTTGAATCCGGTGTACAGACATAAACCATATCTAAACCTGACAGTTCATCTACTGCTTCAAAATAAATATATTCGGCATTCGTAACATCACCACTACAATATTCTTGATTATATGAATATATTTTACCAATTGGAGCAATTATATCTAAATAAACATAACTTTCAAGAGAAATATTACCAAAATTATCTACTGCTCGAAAAGTATATTTTCCATTTTCAGAAGTTCTAGGAATTATTAAGGAATCAGCATAGCTTTTCCAAGTTGTATCATTAGGACCTTTATATTGTAAATAAGCTATACCGCTACCTTCATCACTTGCAGAGTAGTAAAAATTTTTATTAGTTGAATCACCATATATAGGTTTTCCATTAGCAGTATAAATACTTCCAACAGGACAAACAACATCAGAGCTGCTTGCAGAAACCTTTATCAAAAAACTAAATAACGTAAAGAGCACTATAAAAAAAGATATTTTTAAAATTTTACTTATTGCTTATCACCTTTCTTGAAATAAATTTTTAACATATTCTCCTGCAATTATTTTTATTGACGTTCTAAATTCTGTGGATCCTACATAAAATGCTTCTCCAATAGCAGCCGAAATAATTATTCGTTGTTCTTCATCATTAAAGGCTTCTCCTATTTTATAAACATCTATTACATCTTTCATATCTGGAGCTGATAATTTAAATATAAAAAGATATTGACTATTTTTTAAAATTGTAGAAGTTTTATTTCTCAATTCACTATTACCATTCCAATCAGAAATATTTTGTGTTGCAGGGATAAAACTACCATTATATTTCCTAATCCGTTTATTCATTTGATAAAAGAAATCTAATGCAATAGGATATTTAGAATCTATAAATAAATGAGCTTCATCACAAATAATCATTGTTTTTAAATCTAACCCCTTCTTATTTAATTCCCTAGTATTAATAACCTCTTGTTCAATAAACCGAAAAATTAACAATAGTGATAGGTAACTCTTTGATAAAATCTCTAAGTTTTCCCCCACTCCCCACCGTACGTGACAGTTTCCCGTCATACGGCGTTCCATCATTTATATATTTTGCAAATTTTCAAAGAAAACCATCTTCTTATAGCGATTAAATTTAGTATTACCATAAAACAAGTATGTAATTTATATTTTTTCACTTTGTATAATTTTATCTGAATCTTTGAATTTAAATAATTAATTCTTCTAACATATAAATGACTAACGACTATCCCTCCACAGCTTATTATCACTGTTTCATCAGTACTATGTCGTCGCTCTCAGTTGAACTAATGCAGATTGTCATATTTTTTCTCTGCAACCGTTTCATCACCTGTAATAGCTCCACGTTTCAACCTTTCCACGTTCCAATATTTCTATCTTTGCATATACCCTTAGGTGTATCCTTTAGTCCTGTATGCTTGATAACTCCCATAAAGTTATAAGGTCTTTCATAAAATGCAATTTTTACTTAACCTAACATACCACCACAACTTGTGGAGAATAGCATTTCTACCATTTTGCTCTATAGACCCTTACTTTCGGATATTCGTCAGTTAATTAAGTACATTCTCACCATAGGTATTTTATAGAACCCCGGCATATCATTTACATTGTTTGTTTTCAAACAACTTTCCACAACTTTATTTCTAAATTGTTTGGGTAATTTCTGCCGACTTCACCGAACTTTATACAATTAATTGATTACACAATTTATTGCATATCGGAGTATTAGGTAGGCGTTTCAGGTCGTTACACCATCATTCCACCAATCGAAATATTAGTTCTCTAGGCATTTGTATAAAGTCATTTTCCTTTTATATTTTAAATTTGCCTATGTCTATGCTTTTCACATAGAAACGTGTCATACGCATTTGAGCATTAGCTACAATATTATTTTTATTAGCAAAAAGAGATTGAAAATTAAAGTTAATAATACTTGAATTTACTTCTAAAGTAGAAGGTTGATTCCAAATATCGGAATAACGTCCATTAACAAATTTCTGCAAATAAAGTCGAGTTAGTAAAAGTTCATCTTTTTTGAGATAATTTTGTTCTTCTTGTTGTTCCAAAACTTCTAACATATCTGTAAACGTTGGAAAATCTTTAGCTTTTAGTTTATTAAAATTACTTTTGGCAGTAATTCCTTTATATTCATAAGTTTTGATAACCAAATTATTTATAAATTCAATAATGGTATTACTAGCATTTTCTAAGACAATTTTAAAAAAAGATTCTAACATTTTTAAATGTGTATTGAAAGTTATCATCGGTTCGGCAGGTTTTCCATCTTCTGTTAAAATTTTATAAATATGAAAAGGATTAATACGTCCCTCTTTAGCATTACCCACATCTATAATATTACCACCTAAATTTTTAGTTAGATTAAGATACTCTGCCTCAGGATCACAAATAATAATACGAGTGTTATTAGACCACTCATTAACAATTAAGTTCTTTAAAAAGAAAGACTTGCCACTTCCACTTTTTCCAATTACCATCGCATTAGAATTATGATATAAATTATCTCTTTTCCAAATATTAAAAATAAATGGATAGTCATTATTTTTATTTTTTCCTAATAAGATACCTTTATCTTCCATAACACATGTTCTAACAAACGGGAAAACAGCCGCTAAAGTCATACTATTTAAACCTCGTTCATAGTTTTGACAATATGATTGAGGATTAACAGATGCATTAATAAATCCCTCTTTTTGTTTACAATACATATTTGAACTTCTAAAATTATCATTTAATAAAATTTGTTTAACATTTTTTTTATAATTTATATTATTCATATAGTTATAAGCTGTAATAGTAATATTAACATCATATAAACTTTCATTTTCTGACTGTAAACTGTCTAATAACTCTAACATAGTTTCTTTATGAATATTTGCAGCCTTATAATCGCTTGCTTTTTCACTTAAAAATTCTTTGGTTTCCAATTCGGAAAGACAATTATCTATTCTTTTTATTGCTTTACTTTTTTCAACTGGTTTAATTCTCATAACCACTTTAGTATCAGGAATATTAAATATATTATGCCCCCAAGCATTTTTTACTTTCAAAGGATAATCAGTAATTGAAAAAACTGAAGCCTCTATATGATCTATTAGATACTTATTACTGGCATAAACAATCTTTTTAGGCATAATCCAAGTTAATAACTCATCACTTTTTAAATTATCAACTTCACGCTCATCAAAATTACGTGAGTTATTATATTTTAAAAAAACAGCAACTTCTTTTTGATTTAAAACTTTAGTATCTAAACCACATTTATTTATTTCTGAACTAATATTAATAGTCGACATTTCAATCTCTGATTTTTTATTACTATAAAGAATCAAATAATAATCAGAAACATATTGTTTAAAAATATTATTCAAATTATCAATATAATCTATTCGTTCTTTTAAAATATTACCTCGTATTTTATTAATCTTATTTACTGGTTCTTTTTTATTCTCTTGTATTTTATTAAATAAATCATTGGAAAAACTATCAAAATTTACTGGTCTATCTATTTTTACAATATCAATAACTTGATTTATTTCCAATTGTTTCAAAGCATTAGAAAAATAATTTATATCTAAATCTTGTTCTTCAATATCTTCTATTCCAAAATTTTTTTGTCCTATTTTTAATACTTTGGCGTATTTATTATCCGTAAATTTTATCACTCCCTGTTCATCTATTTCTTCTAGTAAAAATAACTTATTCATTTCTTCTAAATTTGTATTATCAAATTTCTTTTTTCCTAAAATAAATTTTAAAGTATTAATAATAAAATTATAGAAAAAGCCATCAGGAGTAGGGATAAACATAACTATATAACTTAGTAAAATAATTAATGATATTACTAAAAAACCTTTTATTAAAAGAATAAAAACAATGAAAAATATAACTAAACTAATTAAAATATCACTAATTGTAAAGGATTTCCAAATAGTATTTTTTATTTTTGTTTTTTTAGGTACTATGCGCATTTTTTTCACCTTTTTGATATAATTCGCTAAATCGATGATTAGAATTTTCCCTATAATAATGAATAGGTAAATATTGGTGTTTGGTAAATAAATTAAAAATATTATTTGTTGGGTTATTAACTTTTTTTAAGATATGGCCAATTAGCTTTTGACCTAGTGGAACACTTAAGGTAAAAGCCGACAAAACCATTAATTTAAAAATATTATCAGCTGATTTGGTTATATTAGGAATTGTAAATTCTAAGACTATTGGTAACATAAAATGATATAAATTTATCGTTAGAATATTTACATGTGTAATCATTAATTTATTTATAAAGCATTCAGTCCATTTTTTTAATCTTTCTCCGTTATCTAATGGAATTGTTGAAACAGATAATGGCATTATTAAATATAATAATATTACTTCATATATACGTTTAATTAACTTGATAATTATGAAAAGAAAGGAAAATAAAATTATTATCGTTGTAATTATTCCTGGTAAAAATAAAAACTTTTCAGGATTAATCATTCCATTATTTTGCCATGCAATCGGAAAAACATTATTATTTGTAACATAATCACCAAACAATTTATCGATCGTTATAGTGTTGAAATCAATTTCATTTATTGAATAATCATTCAGCCACTCATCAACACAAAGTTCAAAAACTAAATTTGATATTTTTAAAGTGGCATCAATATTAAACGTATTATTAATCATTCTAAATAAAACATTACTTAATATGATTGCCATTGTTGCTACTAATAATACAATCATAATTGAAAAAATAGCTAACAAAAACTTTCCAATCACATTAAACAAAGTATTTCTATTAGTAATCATTGTTTTTATAATCGTAATAATAGAAAATACTCCTATAAAAATAATAGTTAATATTAAAATATGTGAAAAAAGATTATTTATTATTGAATGTTTTAAGAAATATTCAATACTATTTACTGTATCAAATTGAAACCCAAAAGTATCCAAACTTATAGTATGTGAAAAAATTTCAAGAATTTTATCAATCAAATTTAATGACCAAATTATAATTTGTAATAACCATTCTTTAAAAAATATTAACATTTTTACCCTCTATAACAATGTGAGGCGATAGTTATCGCCTCTTTTTTACGCTGCAACACCAACCCAAGCAGAAAGTCCATCAATTAATAATGGTGCTCCCATCGCAATAACAAAAATAACAATAATTCCAATAATCAGATTTTTAACCATATCACGTGCATTGATTTTTTCTTCATAACGATGAGCTAACGCAATTTTAATTCCTATATAGGCTCCCCAAATCACTACAAGTGCAGCAAGTCCCAAGACAATATAAATCCAAAAACTATTCATTAATTCATTTAATTTTGTAATAATTGATTGTAAAGATTCATTTAAAGTAGTATTTGTATCATTTAAAAAATTTAATAACATTTCATATCTCCTTATATTTTTTTATTAAAGCTTTTTCATGTAATGCTATATTTTGACACATAGCATCGGTTATAAACCTAGTTTTGAGATAGCATTGCCTATCATCAATAACTAATACCTCTCCATTTTCGGCATTTAAAGAATCAATTTTTTTTAATAAATTAAATACCTTTTCATACTCTTTTGTTAATAGTCCATTTATTTGATTTTTACATATTAATAATAAATCTTTTTTATTATCATTAATAGGGTTACCTCTAAAAACCTTTAACTCAAATTCGTCATATTTTTGATTTTCCTTTATTTGATTAACAACCCATAAAACTTTTAAATTTTCTAAAGTGTTTAAAAACATATCATCGTTATTAATTAATAAATAACCATCTGTAGATAAATCACAGTATTTTAAAAAAGAAATTAATAATTTTAACAAATTATTATTTTTTCCATGGATAAAAAAAGTTTGCTGACTATCAATTTTTTGTTTTAATAAAATACTTTCTTCATTCAAAAATTTAGGAATTAGATTTATACTAGCATCATTAATTTCTTTAACATAATGCTCCCATTCATCTTTTTTAATTTTTACTTTTTCAATAGTTTCTTTTATTTTAAAAACATCGTCATAACTTTTAAATAAATACTTTTTTATACTATAAGTGCTTTTATTTAAAATATGAATTGTCTTTTCTAATAACATTTTCATTTCTAAGGATTTTTCATTATTTTCATCCCACCATTCCTCTAATATCCTTAAAAATATACAACGTAATAAAATTAGATTTTTAGATAATTTACCGTAATGATAAAACGTATAAATAATCTCATCAATCATTGTAATTATTTGACTTTTAAAGTTATTGATTTTTTTACGGATTTCACTATAAGATAAATACGTTTCATTATTTAAAAAATATTTTCCAAAATTATTGTGAACATCTTCTTCTAATTGTTTAATTCCTAAAAAAAGCTGGTTGATAACGTCTAAAACATTAAAATTAATTTTATCTAAATCTATGATAAATATCTTATATCCTTGTTCTTTTAAATATTGATTATTAATAGTATAAAGTTCATAATTAGAATCAACCACAAATAAAACTGGTTTATTTCGAAATTTTGATAGAACCCTAATATTTACATTTAAAAAATCTAAATTATGTAATTTATCAATAAATAATACTCTTTTCTTATCTGACAAAAGATATTTATTTTGTTTATTTTCTTTATTAACCCCTATAACAATCCTGCTCTTTTTATTAGTATTTTTTTTTAAACACTCAAAATTTTGGTTTTTATTTTGGTCATATTTTAAAAAAAAGTAAACAATCAAAAGTAAAAAACAATTACTAATTAATATAATATGCCATGCAATTTTTAAAATAAAGAGAATTGAAGAAACTAATACTGGCATCATCCAATATCCTTTTTTGATTATTTTCAAATAAAAATCATCTCCTATTAAATTTATTAACTATTATTTTGCATTTTTTTACATTCAATAATATCTTTAAACATAACCCTTCCTTTTTAAAATACAAAATAATTCGTATGAAGTAAGGATTTTTGGTGAGAGGTTTTCCTTACTTGTCTGAATTATATCATTAAGTTTTTTTAAAAACTTAATTAAAACAAATTCTTAACATATTTTGAGTTTTTTCGAAAATAAAAACCCCAATAAGGGGTTTATTTTATGTAGTAATGTAAAGAATTCTGGGTAAAATGTTAGCTGTCAAATATTCTGGGTATTTA
>CAYLLO010000002.1:0-66537 GCA_964384805.1 uncultured Staphylococcaceae bacterium
TTACCCCAACTAATTCTATAGGATTTTTACAAACCCCAACTGATTCTATCTAGTCCAATTATTTAAAACGATTTTTTAACCAACTTGGAACTTTTGAATCATTTTGTGGTTGAGATTGTTGATTATTATTGTTATAAGAAGGATTAGAATTATAAGTACTTCCCCCATTATATCTAGGTTCTTGTGGCTGAGATACATAAGTAGGACGGGAATTTTCATAAGGATTACGATATTCTTCTTCAGCTTCTACTTCACGCATTTTTTTCGCAGTTTGGTCAAAACCTGTTGCGATGACAGTTACAACAACTTCACCTTCTAAATCAAGATTAAATCCAGTACCATGAATAATATCAATTTCGGTAGATGATGCACTTCTAATTTCCGCAATAACATCCTCTACTTCTCTCATTGTAATATCAACATCACTTGTGATTTGAACAATAGCATCAGTTGCTCCATTAATATCAACTTCCAATAATGGACTACTAATAGCAAGTCTTGCGGCCTCAACAGCTCGATTAGGGCCACTAGCAACTCCAATACCCATTAATGCAGTACCTTTATTTTGTAATACCGTCTTAACATCAGCAAAGTCAACGTTAACTAAACCAGGCAAAGAAATAATTTCTGAAATACCTTGAACCCCACGACGTAATACATTATCTGCTTCCTTAAAAGCTTCTAAATAAGTAGTATTATTACCAATAGTTTCTAGTAATTTATCATTTGGAACAATAACAATAGTATCAACATATGGACGCATAGTTTCGATACCTTGTAATGCTTGTTGCATACGTTTCTTACCTTCAAATCCAAAAGGTTTAGTTACAATTCCAACAACAACAGCACCCATTTCTTTAGCATAACGAGCGATAACTGGAGCAGCACCTGTTCCGGTTCCTCCACCCATTCCAGCAGTAACGAATACCATATCTGCACCTTTGATTGCTTCACGCAATTCAGCCTCTGATTCTTCTGCTGCTTTTCTTCCTACTTCTGGATTGGCACCTGCTCCTAAACCACGAGTGTATTCTTTACCAATTTGGATACGGACTTCAGCTTTAGATAATCGTAACACTTGACAATCAGTATTAACCGCAATGTATTCAACACCTCTTACATCATTTTCAATCATACGGTTAACAGCATTACCGCCTCCTCCGCCAACACCTACAACTTTTAAAACAGCTTTAGCAGAATACATATCTTCTTCTGGGATATTAACATTATTCATATTCATAATTAAATCTCCTTTTCTTATTATCTATATATTGATTATACCTTTTGATAACTATCTTTCACTTTTCTTTCACATTATATCATAACTTCAAAGAATATTCAAATAAACTACTAATTTTTATTTTTGACACTTTTTACCAACAAATTCATCTATTTTTCTAGATGTTTCTAAAAGTTCTGAATAATCTTTAAATAAAACTTCACTACCATATAATCCAGTATATTCAACACTTTTTAAAGCTTTAAAATAGGTATCAAAATCAATAGTCCCTGTACCCATTTGACCATGTTCATCACGTTCTCCACTATTATCATGAAGATGTAGGTGTTTAATCTTATTTTTAAAAGTTTCAACATATTTAACTAAGCTTTTAGGTAATTCCTCAGTTTGTTTAGCAGCATGATAATGACCACAATCTAGCGTAATTCCTAAATTTTCGCGATTAACTCTTGATTGATATTCTTTCATTTCTTTTATTGTCAAACAAAGCTCATGTTGTCCAATCATATTCTCTACCATGACGGTAATATTAAATTGTTTAGCATAATCACATAGTATTTGAGTATTTTTAATAGCTAAATCAAAAGCTTCTTCTTTTGATAATGTACCATCTAACTCTCCAGGATGAAGTGTAACTCCTTCCGCATGATACTTGCTAGCAAACAAAATTGCCTCACGCAAACGATTCATAACGTTTTCTAAATTTTGGTAACTAGCAATATTATTTTTAGAACCATATGGCAAATGAAGTACAACTCTAAAATTTGGATATTTTAAAAATCTTTGAATATTAGTTTCATAATTATTTTTTATTTCATCACTAACCTCATATGGATAAAATAACTCACATCCTCCATATATACCAGTTTTCACCAATAATTCTTCAGCTAAAGCAATTTGTTCAGCACTTCTTAAAGTAGTAATAGTAAAACATTTACAAACATTATTTATCATATTTTTTTCTCCTTCAGTTATGCTTATTATACTATATTTACAATCAAATGTAAAAAAAGATGACAATATTTTGTCATCTTTAATATCCCATTTTTCTATAGTGTTCTAATAATTCTTTAAAACGATTAAAATGTACTACTTCTCTTTGACGTAAAAACAATAAAGGCTGAATCACATCATCATCTGTTGCTAAGTTAATTAAGTTTTCATAAATAGCTCTTGCTTTTTCTTCAGCTGCCATATTTTCTGTTATATTAGCAATAACATCTCCTACTGCTGATATATATGCAGTAGTAAATGGTATACCATCAGCACTAGCTGGGAATAAATCTAGTCCGTGTTCTGTATAGTACCCTTCAAGTCCTGCATCTTTAAAATCTTTAACTGTTGCCCCCTTAGTCAACTGATAAAGCATTGCACAAATCATTTCAACATGTCCTAATTCTTCGGTTCCAATATCAGTTAGTAAAGCTTTACCATATTCATCTGGCATTGTATATCGTTGATTTAAATAACGAATCGCTGCCCCAAGTTCTCCTTGTGGCCCACCATATTGACTGATAATTGTTTTAGCCATTTTTAAATCTGGTTTTTGAATATTAACTCTAAATGGCAAGATTTTAGTATATTTAAACATTATGAGTCACCTCTTTCAAAAGGCCAAGGATTCATCCACTTCCAAGTTGTTCTTGCGACATTTTCATCTTGAGTTATTGGACTATATTGTTTTGAATAAAATGCTATTGTTTCATCTAATTTTTGTTGATAATCACGATATAACATTAAGGCTTCTTGATCATTTGGATTTAAATCTAAATATAGGTTTAAATCAGCACATGCAAAGTCATAAGCTTGAATAGTTCTCATTAAATCTTCTTTTGGAGTGTATTGACCAATAAATGATGGTTTATAGTTTTTATAAGGAATATATGTCCCTTTTTCCATGTTTCCCAGTAAATAACCTTCCATTATGGATACAAACTTATTAGCATTTTCATTTTTTCCACCTGAATTATTATTTATATTATTCACACTATATGGTTTTTCAAAATAATTTATGTGTTGCATTTTTACCTCCCACATTAGTGTATGTAAAATATTCATTCTTGGTATGGGATTATATCTTGTGGTTTTAAAATCTTTATTTCTAATGGCAATAGCTCATTAGTGTTTTCAAAAACTCTTTTTTGAACATATTCAATTAAAGCATGCATTTCTACAAAAGAGGCCTTACCTAAATTAATAAAAAAATTATGGTGTTGAGAACTTACCATCGCATCACCTATTTTTAATTGTTCAAGATGATTATCTTCAATTATCTTCCAAGCTTTTTTCTTTTCTAAATTTTTGAAAATACATCCTGCATTTTTAGTTTTTAAGGGTTGAGTAGCTTTTTTATGGGCCCATGCATTTTGAAGAATATCTACATTTTGTTGATTTTGAGCTTTATTAAACTGAAAATAACCCTTAACTATAATCCCACGATTAGTTTGAAATGGTGAGCTTCGATAACCAAAATCATTAAAATCAGTTAAATGAATTAATTCTCCTTTAGGAGTTAAATAATCAACTCCTCGCAAGTATTTTTTTACATCTTCTCCATAAGCACTAGCATTCATATAGATTGCTCCACCAATTGTTCCAGGAACCATTGCCAAACATAATGGAGGAAAGTACCCTAACAAAGTAATTTTAGTTCCACATGGCATAGCATTAACCCCTGCTTCTATTATAAACATTCCCTTTTCATAATTCATTTTATTTAACCTTTTCAAACTAATTACTACAATATTAAAATCTTCATCACTAACTAAAAGATTAGTGCCATTACCTAAAATAAAATATGGCATTTTTTTAGTATTTAAGTACTTTATTAAGGATTGTAATTTATTAATGTCTTCTACTTCGATAAAATATTTAATTTTTCCTCCAATTTTTATGGAGGTTTTATCTCTAAAACAAACATCTAAACTTATATTACCAAAAGAACTTAACTCATTTTCCAACATTTTTTACCTCCTCTAACCAATCTTGATGATTGTAATTTTCTCTTATTTTTTTCAAACTATCTTTGATAAAAGGATTACTGATTACTTCTTTTATTTTTTTATTCAATAATTCTAATGTTAATTCTTTTTCTTCAATTATTGTAGAGGCATTTTGTTGTTCTAAAAACAAAGCATTGTGATATTGATGATTATTAGTAACATTAGGTGAAGGGATTAGAATTGAAGGAATCAATAATCCAATAATTTCAAAAATAGTACTTGCTCCAGCCCGCGAAATCACAATATTTGCCTTCGATAATAAGTCTAATAAATTATCTTCAAAAGGTTTAATCAAATAATGTTTACTTTCTTTATTTCCTAACTTAGTTATCACTTCTTCATAATATTTTCGTCCTGTCACAACAGTCGTATAATATTTGTATGATTCCTCACTAAGTAAAAATTTAACTATTATTTCATTAATCATTTTTGATCCTAATGTTCCTGATGTGACTACAATATGATTGTTAGTTACTAAATTTTTTTCCAATTTTTGGGCTTCTTTCATTCTTGGATTACCGATAACTATAAGATTGTCTCTTTTTATGTTTAACGGAAAAGCGGATAATATTAAATCAACAATAGGTAGACACATTTTATTAGCTAAACCCATTATTGTATTTTGTTCATGCATAATAGTTGTAATATTTAACCTTTTAGCCATTTTTAATGTTATAGCACTTATATAACCTCCCATACCAATAACTAGTTGACTATTTTGTAAAACTTTTTTAATACTAATTGAACTTTTTATTATTTTTCCCAAATTAATAATATTTTTAAAAGGATTTTTTCTACTTAACCCATCGACATTATAATAGTAAATATAATCTATATCTTTATTATTATTAATAAATTCATACTGTTTTTCTTTAACTGTCATAATAAACACTATCTTATGTTGAGGATATATTTTTTTTATATCTTTAACCATTGAGATAGCTGGCATAATATGTCCTAACGTTCCTCCACAAGCAAAAACGATTGTATCTTGTTTTCTCATTAATATTTCCTTTCTTGATATTTACTAATGTTTAAAAGTAAGCCTAAAGACATCAGCGTAATTATTAAACTAGAACCACCATAACTAATAATTGGCAAAGTTATTCCTGTAATAGGGAGAATCCCTATAACTACTGAAATATTAATAAATACTTGTGTAAAAATCGAAATTCCTAATCCTAAAGCTAAAAAAGATTTATATGAATCATCAATTCTTGAAGCAATTCTAATTGCTTTAATAAGAATATACAAATACGCTAAAATCAATAATACACTACCAAATAAACCTAATTCTTCAGCGACAATCGCAAAGATAAAATCATTTTGGGGTTCAGGTAAAAAGAAATGCTTCTGCATACTTTTATTAAATCCTAAGCCAAAAATACCACTAGGAGATAAGGCAAATAATGATTGAATACCTTGAAATCCACTTCCCAATGGATCGCTCCAAGGATCTAAAAAAGCCAAAATTCTTTCCATTCGATATGGTTCAGTAATAATCAATGCAACAATCCCTAAAATACCAATTCCTCCTAAAATTAAAAAATATTTAAGGGGAACTCCACTTACAAATAATAACAAAAAACAGCTAATAACAATAACTAATCCTGTTCCAAAATCTGGTTGTAATAAAATTATGCCAAAAATCAAGCAAATTAAAGTAAGAATACTTAAAAAATTTTTTATTTTTTTTAATTCTTCATAATACTCACTTAGATATTTTGATAAAAGTAAAATTAATCCGACTTTCATAAATTCTGCTGGCTGAATACTAAAAATTCCTATCCCAATCCAAGATCTTGCTCCACCTCTTACTAATCCAATTCCTGGAATTAAAACAATAATCAATAAAGCTAAAATAACATAAAAAATTAAACTCGTGTATTTCTTTATTTTATCTAAATCAATTCTTGTCATTATATACATTAAAACTAACCCTACAACTAAAAATAATAGCTGTCGCTTAAAAAAGTAAAATTCATCATCATATCGATATCTTGCCACAACATTACTAGCACTATATACATACAACAAGCCAAAGATACAAAGAATAATTATATCAATTAATAATAATACATCTACTTTTTGGGGAGTTCTCTTATTCATATTTATTATTCACCAATATATTTTATTGTTCTAAACAATATTGTATGCCAAAGAAAAATCCTAAACACGGTATAGTACCATATTTAGGATTTTTTTATTTAACTAATTTTATTTGAAAACCTTTTGTATCTTTAACTTCTACATCAAATAACAATTCAAATTTATTACCCAGATATGTGAAATAAAAACTATTTTTTTCTTCATAACCATTACAATACATTTTATACCATTTTTTGACTTCACTTATTTTATCATCAGAAGTAATATATTCTGGGTATTCAAATTGATAGTAAAATTCATTTGTATATTCATCTTTATCTAATAAAGATTTTAATTCTAAGTTACCACTGACTTCATATTTTGTATCATATGGTAAATTTAACAAATACAGCTTATTCTCATTATCAACACGTTCTACATAAATTGGAACTTCCATTGTAATAGTAACATTAGTTGTGTATGGCGTAGTATAATATCGTTTTCCACCACTAATAAAAGTACGATAATAAAAAGAGAATCTTGTGCCTGTTTCATCCCAAACAACGCGCATAATTTCTTTAGAATAAGTTTGAGGGTCATCTAATGGTAATTTGTCACGTCCAAATTTTGCTTCTCCATTATCATTTGTCTGATCAGTTACCTTGGTATTAATTCCTCGACTTTCAAAGGGCTCAATGTTCTTGGCAAAAAAATCACTAAATTCATAAAAATCATTTTTTGCAAATAAATACTTGCACTTTGTTGAAAAATCTGCAACATTAACTATACCATCATATTCAAAATGAAATACTGGAAGTTCACCTTCATATACTAAATGCTCGACAATTTCATCTGGAATTGTAACATCTACACCATTTTCATAGGCAATAGTATCATTACAACTTGTTAAAATCAAACTCATCAATATAAAAATAAGTGTAGACATTATTTTTTTCATTTTTTTCTTCATTTTTAAAAATCCTTGTCATTATCATTTAATCCATATTTTTCATAGAATTCTTTTTTAAATTCTAAGAAGTTATCTTCTTTAATTGCTTTTCGAATATTTTCCATTAAGTGTAGTAAAAACCTTGTGTTATGAATCGTAATTAATCGTTGACCTAAAATTTCTTCGGCTTTAATTAAATGACGAATATAAGCTTTAGTATAGTGTTTACATGTATAACAATCACATTCTTCATCAAGGGGTGTAAAATCAGTCTCAAATTCTTTATTTTTTAATAATAGTCTTCCGTGAGATGTCATCGCAGTACCATGGCGTGCAATTCTTGTTGGTAATACACAATCGAAAATATCTACACCTCTTTCTACTGCATCAAGAATAGCCCCTGGAGACCCTACGCCCATTAAATAACGAGGTTTATCTTCGGGTAATACGGGAATCGTATAATCTAAAATTTGATTTTGAACTTCTTTAGGCTCACCTACACTAGTTCCCCCTATTGAATAGCCATCAAAAGGCATCTTAACTAATTCTTGAGCACAATGAATGCGAATATCTTCAAAATTACCTCCTTGAACAATTCCAAATAATCCTTGTTCTTCTTTTCGTGCATGAGCATTAAGACCACGTTCGGCCCAACGAAGAGTACGTTCAACGGAGTTTTCCATATATTCTCTAGTAGAAGTAATCGGTGGACATTCATCAAAACTCATCATAATGTCACTACCTAAACTATTTTGAATTTCTAAGGCAATTTCTGGTGATAAAAACAGCTTTGCTCCACTTTTATGATGTTTAAAAGTCACCCCATCTTCTTTTATATCTCTAAGTTTTGCTAGTGAAAATACTTGATACCCTCCTGAATCAGTAAGAATTGAACCATCCCAATTCATAAATTTATGCAATCCTCCAGCAGCTTCAACAATTTTATGACCAGGTTGATTCCATAAATGATACGTATTACCTAAAATAATCTTGGCACCATTAGCTTCCAACTCTTCTTTACTCATTGTCTTAACGGTTGCTTGAGTACCAACGGGCATAAACATTGGAGTTTCAAAAGAATTGTGAGGAGTTGTAATAACCCCTAAACGGGCTTTAGTTGTTTTGTCTTTTTTTACTAATTTATATTTTATAACCATATTTTTTCCCGAACGAAGAAAAATTACAAACGTTTTTCTAGTTTTTCTTTTAATTCTTCATATCCTTTTTTTCCAAGTAATGCAAACATATTCTTCTTATAACTTTCTACACCTGGTTGATTAAACGGATTAATATTCAACATATAACAAGATAATCCACAACTAAACATAAAGAAGTATAATAAATATCCAATATGTAATGCATCAATTTTTTCTAAATTAATTACTCCATTAGGAACTCCACCATCAACGTGAGCTAAGATTGTTCCTTGCATAGCTTTTTTATTTACAAAATCTAAAGAAGTTCCAGCTAAATAATTAATACCATCTAAATCAGATGAAGCTTTTTCAATAGTAACTACTTCTTCAGGTTTTATAACGTTAATGACTGTTTCAAACATTAATCTTTTACCTTCTTGTACATATTGTCCTAAAGAATGTAAATCTGTTGAATACACCAAACTAGCCGGAAACAATCCTTTACCTTCTTTACCTTCAGATTCGCCAAATAATTGTTTCCACCATTCACTAATATATGAAAGTTTAGGTTCGTAAGTTACCAAAATTTCAGTTGTTTTATTATTATTATACATATAATTTCGAACAACAGCATATTTCATAGCTTCATTATCAGCAAAAGGTTTTTCATAACAGTCAATTTGAGCAAGACGTGCCCCTTCCATTAATTGTTTAATATCAATTCCCGCACAAGCAATAGGTAATAAACCAACTCCTGTAAATACTGAATATCTACCACCAATATCATCTGGAACATTAAAAGTTACATATCCAAGTTCATTTGCTTGTGTACGTAAAGCCCCTTTAACTGAGTCGGTAGTCGCATATATTCTTTTGTTAGCTTCTGCCTCACCATATTTTTTAACCAATAGTTCTTTAAAGAAACGGAAAGCAACTGCTGGTTCTGTCGTTGTGCCTGATTTAGAAATAACATTAATTGAAAATTCTTTATTTTTTAAATATGACAGTAATTGACTAGCATAAGTTGATGATAAAGTGTGTCCCGCAAAAATAATTTCTAATTCTTTTTCTTTAGGAAAATAGCCTTTTAAAGCTTCAATTACCGCTTTAGCTCCAAGGTATGATCCACCAATACCAATAACCACTAATACTTCTGAATTTTCACGAATTCTTTTAGAACATTCCAAAACTCTTGCAAATTCTTCTTTATCATATTCAGTTGGCCATTTTAACCATCCTAAGAAATCATTACCAGCCCCACTTTTATTAACTAAAGTATTATAAGCATTCATTACTTTATCATATGAAGCAGACATCATTTCATTTGTAATACCAGTATTTTTATAATCAAATTTTAACATCATTTCACCTCGTCAATTATTTTAGATACCGCTGTTTTTAACGCAGTTACTAATGCTGTAGATTCTTCTTTTGTCTTGCATACAATTGAGATGTATACTTTTAATTTAGGTTCTGTTCCAGATGGTCTTAAAACAAACCATCCACCATCATCAAAAATATACTTAACAACTAATGATTTCGGTAACGTTAATTTTTCAATATTACCCCTTGTTTTAGCAATTCCCAAATCATAATCCTCAATGCGGACAATTTTTTTGCCAGCAATTTCGTCAATTTCCAATTTTTGGAAATAATTCATTATTTTCTTAATACGAGCACTACCTTCTTGTCCACGTAAGTAAATATTCAATACTCCTTCTTGATAGTAACCAAATTCTTTATA
Source organism: uncultured Staphylococcaceae bacterium (assembly GCA_964384805.1). GTDB lineage: Bacteria > Bacillota_I > Bacilli_A > ML615J-28 > CAG-313 > HGM10611. The sequence continues at coordinate 10,160 of CAYLLO010000002.1, forward strand.
AATATCATCTAACACTTGAACCAAAGTTTTATTTTGCTCTTTATAGAATGATGCCACTTCCGCAAGTAATAAAGTTGCTTGAAGTGAATCTTTATCACGAACAAAATCTTTGATTACATACCCATAAGATTCTTCATATCCAAAGAAAAATTCTTCATCTGTATTTTCAATTAACTTAGCTTGTTCTCCTATAAATTTAAATCCTGTTAAAGTTTGGACAAGTTTTAAGCCAAATTTTTCACAAATAGCTTTCGCAATATTCGATGTTACGATAGTATTATAAACATTAACTTTTGGTCCATGCGTCTTGTATTTAGCCAAATAATTTAATAAAATAGCTCCTGTTTGGTTACCTGTTAATAAAACATATTCTCCATTTTCATCAAGAGCAGCAATTCCCATACGGTCAGCATCTGGGTCTGTTGCAATTAAAATATCTGCATTTTCTGCTTTTCCTAGTCTAATCGCATATTCAAATGCACTTGCTTCTTCGGGGTTAGGAGATTTTAAAGTACTAAAATATGGATCCGGAATCATTTGTTCTTTAACTTCAACCACATGATAGCCTTCACCCTTTAATAGTGCTGCTAAATGAACTGAAGCAGTACCATGGAGAGGTGTGAAAACAATCTTAATATTGTCTTTTTTAACCTGTTGAACTGGGACAGTCTTGACCATTTCTAAATATTTTTCATCAACTTCTTTATCAATAAAAACAATCTTCCCTGCTTTCTTTAATTCAGTAAAATCTTTAACTTGAATTGAAAAAATATCTTGAATATTTTCAATTTTATTAATTACGATATCCGCAAGACTTGGAATCAACTGACATCCATCCTCGTCATATACTTTATATCCATTATATTCAGGTGGATTATGACTAGCTGTTATCATTATTCCTCCAACACATTTTAATTCTCTAACCGCAAAACTTAATTCTGGAGTAGGTCTTAAACTTGAAAATAAATATACTTTCACTCCATTGCTTGCAAGAACTGAAGCCGCAGCACATGCAAATTCATAACTATAGTTACGACAATCATAAGAGATTACCATACCACGTTCAGTCAAATCATTGTATTTTTCGACTAAATATTGATAGAAACCATATGTTGCTTTTTGAATGGTATAAATATTCATACGATTAGTACCAACACCTAATACTCCTCTTAAACCACCTGTACCAAATTCTAAATCCGTATAAAATGCATCATTTAGTTTCTCTTCATCTAAAGTTTCTAACTCTTCTTTAAGTTTTTTATCAAGAGCGGGATATTCTTGCCATTTCTTGATTTTTTCCATTACTAATTTATCCATAAAATTCTCCTATATTTATAAAATTTTTATAATCTAAAATAAACATAATGTCTCTATATCAAGCGCATATTTTCTACTAATAATTGTAATTGGTTTTTACGTCTTTCAATTTTTCCTTCAATTTCGTATACCCCACCAACCATAAAATCAACTAAACGTTCATATTGTTTGGGAAATAAAGTAATTTCAATTGCATCAGAATCATCATATACAGTACAAAACGCCATCTTTTCTCCGTTACTAGTTTTAATCTCTTTAATTTTTTTAACAATTCCCAATATCTTGGCATATTGGCTTTTTTTGGCTTCCTTTATTTTTTGAAGCTTAGGATTATGATATAAATGTTGATATTGAAACATAAAGTTATATTTAATATTTAACCCTAAAACTTCTTTTTCTTTTTCTAATAAATAACCATAAGCAAATTCATCAATATCATAATCAGTTTCTAATAATTCTAATTGATTTATGAAACTATACTGAGTTTTACTTAAAATAGTTTTGTAAGTATTAATCATTGCTTTTTTAGTTAATCCAAAACTATCTAAAGCTCCACTATAAATAATGTTTTCTAATAAAGAAGAGGAAATTAGATTTTTTGTTCTAATCACAAAATCTTCAAAACTATTAAATATCCCTTTTTGTCGTTCATTAATTATGTCTTTAGTCTTAACTCCGCCAAGACCCATTATACCTGATAACGGGTAAATAATTTGATGATTTTTCGATACAAAAACATCTATACTTTGATTAATTGATGGCGGTAAAATATTAATGTTTTGTTTTTTAGCTTCCGCAACATATTCATTCATCATAATATCTGAACCAATAATACTGCTCATTAAACTACTAAAATAATGTTCAGGATAATTAGCCTTTAAATAAGCGGTCTCGTATGCTATTACCGCATAAGCAACACTATGAGCTTTATTAAAACCGTAATTTGCGAACTTAACAATATAGTCATATATCTCTTCGGCAACTTCACTTGTATATCCTTGTTTCATCGAAGATTTGACAAAATTAACTCGTTCGGCTTCTAAAATTTCTTTATTCTTCTTGGATACGGCCCTTCTTAAAATATCAGCCTGTCCTAAACTATACCCTGCAAACTTCCAAGCAATAAGCATAATTTGATCTTGATACACAATTGTACCATAAGTACTTTTTAAAATTTGCTCTAAGTCGGGATGTGGATAAGTAACTTTTTCTTTCCCAAACTTACGTTTTATAAAATTTGGAATAATATCCATTGGCCCAGGGCGATAAAGTGCAATAGCACTTGTAATATCATCAAAGGAACTAACTCTTAAGTCACGTAAAACCTTACGAATACCAGATGATTCAAGTTGAAATACTCCCATTGTCTCACCTTCAGCAATCATTTTAAATGTTTTTTGATCATTATACTCTCTAGGCATTACAAAATTTGGATTTTCTTTTTTAATACTATCAATACAATTTTTAATATTGGTTAAATTCCTAAGTCCTAAAAAATCATTTTTTAATAATCCTAATTTTTCTAAATCTATTGCTTCATATTGGGTTTGATAAATATCATTTAGGCCTACATCTAATGGAGTATAATTTACTAACTCTTCTTTTGTCATCACTATTCCGGCAGCATGGGTTGAAGTATTTCGTGGCAAACCTTCTATTTGCATTGCAATTGTCACAACTTGTCGAATGTCATCATATTTGTGGCAAAGTTCCTGTAATTTTTCACTTTTATCATAAATACTTTTAAGCGACATATATGAATCTTTACCAATACATTTTAAAATTTCTTTCAATCGAATATCATTCAACTTTAACACTTTAGCAACATCTCTAATTGCACTTTTAGAAGCAAAACAACCAAAAGTAACAATATGAGCTACATGTTCTTTACCATATTTTTTTCCTACATATTTAATAACTTCATCACGTCGATCATCGGGAAAATCGATATCAATATCAGGCATCGTTGCCCGCTCTAAATTTAAGAAACGTTCAAACAATAATTGATGTTTGATAGGATCAATATCTGTTATTCCTAAACAATAACTAACCAAGGAAGCTGGAGCTGAACCTCTTCCTGGACCAACATAAATATCTTCTTTTTTAGCAAATTTAACATAATCCCAAACAATTAAAAAATAATCGTCAAAACCCATTTGGTGAATGATTTGTAATTCATAATTTAAACGTTTATAATAATGCTCAGTTAATTTTTTATCTATTATCTGTTTATCGTTTAATCGTTTATTCAACCCTTTTTGACATAATGCTAACAAATACTTTTCTGTATCTATTTCTGCTGAATAATTAGGTGTTAAGTATTCATTAAATCGCAAATAAATATTGGTCATTTTGACAATTTCCACAGTATTATTAATTGCTTCAGGTAAGTCACTAAATAATTTTAAATACTCTTGATTATCAAATATACTATAATCAACATTATCACTGACATATTTACTATTTTTAATTGTCTTTAAAACATGTAAAGCCGTTAATTCCTCTTTAGATACAGCTGCCACTTCATGTAATGCAACAACTTTAATATTGTTTTGTTTCACAAAATATTTTATTTTTTCATATTTATTTATTTCATATTTAGTATCTTTTGATATTCCTAAATATAAAAAACTATAAATATTTTTTAATAAATTGTAATGTTCTAAAGCCCATCGTGGTTGATGTTCAAAATTATTATAAATGAAATTATATCTTCCAGCTGTCACAGCAATAATTCCTAATGATGTTTTCTGTAAATATTCTAACTCAACATAACCATTTTGAATTTTACTTCGACTGCTAATTTTCATTAAATTTTGATAGCCAATATTATTTAAAGCATACAATAAAAGACTACTTTCAATATCATTATAGCGATAATTAACTTTTAATCCAATAACAGGTTTGATATTATGATTTAAACAAGTCTCATAAAATTTGATTGTCCCATGCATATTACCATTATCTGTCATTGCTAGAGCTGTACACCCTTTACTCTTGGCAACCTCAACAAGACGAGAAATAGCACAAGTACTATCTAGCATTGAATATTCCGTTTTAACGAAAAGATTAATAAATTCCATAGCCATTTCCTTTCTTGTTTTTTATAGTATACCATAATTATGTTTTTTTTTCAATTACATAATGTAAAAATTTAGTCTTCTAAAAAAGTTAGTTCTTAAACTAATAATCACAATCTCAGGTTTGTTAATTATTATTTAAAAATAAATACAAATAATTAAAAAAGCGTCTAGTATATTACCCACTAAACGCTTATCATTTTAATCTATAACTTATTAATTTAGATTAAATAATCTAAACTTGTACTTCAGTTCTATTAATATTCAATAGTGATATTAGCTTGACCATTTTCAATATAATTTACTTTGACACTAAATCCTGCATTTGTTTTATCATACCATTTGATATTAACAAAAGAATCTCCAGCGCTAAACAAATCACTATTTTCTGATGAATAACCTAATTCAATATCATTTCGACCATCTGCTTCTACTAATTTAATTAATAAATGGTCAGTATATGAATTATTGTATTTAGTTAGTTCAAAAATTGACCAACAATCAGCAGGATCATTTAAAGTAGAATCAATATGATATATTCTAATACCTGAAACACTAAATAAACCGTTATTACCAGCACCTTGCGCATTTAAGCCATCTGGAGTATAAAAATCAATAATATAATATTCTCCAAAAAAGCTTCCGTCATATTGTTTAAATACTATTACTGCATCACCGGATGAACCAAAACTATTTAAAGTCACAGTTGTAGTATTTCCATGAACAACATATGGATCTATCCAACCTAACATAAGTTTACTATAGGCATTATGGTCACCAACATTATAATCCATCATATCTCCACCACCAATACCACCATCAGGTCCTGTAGAAGAATCATAATCATAATAGTCATCTAATCCAAGTAAATGACCTGTCTCATGAATAAGTGTTTCTGTATTTAGATTAACAGTTTGATTGTTCAACTTATCAAAAAAGAATTCATAGCTCATAAACATATAAAAATCAGCTTCAACACCATCATAATATTCTTGTTCTTCTGTTAAAAACTCATTTGTGTATGCCCACCAGAAGGAATCACTATCTTCACTATATTTATTAGTGTAAACTAAATATATTGAATCAATATATCCGTCACCATTATAATCATAATCTTGGTAATTTATTTGATTATCATAGTATTTTAATGCTTCTCTAATAATTGAATATTCTACACAATCAGGGTATTCATCAGTTTTTCCCGATTCATATTTTTCTAAATCTTTTAAATATTGTTTATATAGATTATCATAATAACTTGTAGTTTTACCTGTATTATAAGGCTTTAATACTGTACCTGAAATATCCAATTTACCATATGAACTTTTATAATAATAACTTTTCAAGCTTTCCCAACCCGTATCAGCACTTGTTCCAAAAAATGCTTTTTCAAGATTACTTACTATATTAGCTGGAGCTGTAGAATTAGTAAATTCAATTGGAATAACTAACACTTTCGGATTACCAATTGAAGGCAAACCAATATTCACACCATATGTTGTATTAGTAGTTTCATCATAAGCCATATTTTTAATAACATCAAGCATTGGTGATTTTTCTACTTCTACTTTTGTAGATTCCATTGGTTTGGCTTTCACAACAACTTTACAAGTTGTATTAAAATCCCCATATGTATAAACGAAATTAAATGTTCCACTTTTACCTTTTTCATAATTATTGGTATTTACACTATATTGGGTTTTGCTTAATTCATTTTTAGTAGAATCACTAAATTTTTCATATACTTTAATTTGAAGTAAAATATCCGCTAACTCTGTATCATAATCAACAGTCAAACTACTTTTCGATAATTCTATTCCTCTAGAAATTGCAGTTCCTGTATCTAAGGAAATATCAGACGCTGATGTTAAAACAATTTGATATTGAGTATAATAACTAATATGAACATTATTTAAATTAACAATACTACCAATACCTAATGTTTTAACTTTATCAATTAAATTATCTTTAATACTACTACTTAAGTGTTTAGACATAAAAATATTAACTTTTGTTCCATCAATACTTCCTTCAAAAGATATATCAGTATTAAATGAATTTGATGAAGGTATACTCTTAATTTCAAGTTTATCAATATTAACTAAATCATTGATATAGTTTTTTAAAGTTGATTGTTTAACATCTGTTAAATAAACATTTTTAACATTAAAGTTTTTATTAGATAAAGCTATACTTGTAATGTTGGAAATTTGATAAACTGTTTTATAAATGTCAACAGCTCCACTTATTGTTACAGAGTTACCAAGTTCAATCAAACTACTATAATCACTAGTATTTCCCATATAAACTAAAATACCTTTTTCATTATCGCTTAAATAAAAGTTATTTCCATATATACCAGTTATTTTCCCTTCAATTGTAACTAAGCTTCCTTTTTCAAGATTATAAATATCACTTATTTTAACAGTTGTATCTTCATATTCTGCTTCATCAGTAACAATTTCGCCATATAACTTAATATTTTCTTGTGTATTATAAAGATAAGTTATTTTGTCCCCAGTTAATTCAATATTATTGTACCAACCATTAAAAGATTCATTTTCTTTTATACTAGGAGTTGATAATACTATATATTGCCCAAAATAATAACTGTTAGGCTGTAACTCTACTTTCTCACCATCTACATAATATTCTATACTATATTGTTGAGAAATATTTATACATGAGGCAAGTCCAAAAGTTAGCAATACTAAAAGTAAAAAATTAATTATTTTTTTCATATCAATCACCTTTTTTTAATTAATAATTTATAAATTATATTATCATAAAAAAGATGTTTTGGCAAATATAATACAATATTTTCTAAGAGATTATCTATTTAAATTAGAGATTATCTAATGATTTTTTAAATTTTTTATTTAATATAATAATTAATATATCAATTAAAGGATATTTCGACAAAAATCATTAAGCTTTTAACTAACAATAAATCTAACTATAAATTTTTAATATTTTCTATAATTGATTATTTTTTTAAATTACCGTTTCTTTGGTTTTTTTTAAAAATGTAATATCCTACACCAATAATTACAATTATTATGCTGATTCCAATACTAATATAAATCGGCAAATAATCTGTAACTACCTGATATTTATCTTTTAATTCGACTTCTCCAATTAATAATTTATCAATTGTTACATCTATATTATTAGTGAACACCTCAACTACAATGTTATCTATGGCTCCATTAACTGTTACTTTTACTAAATCATAATCTGTCTTATTAAATTTTAATATTGCGTCCGAAATTTGATATTTATGCATTATGCCATTTCCTATATCATAAACTAAAAAACCTTTAATATTATATTTTTTATCTTTTTGAATATTTCCTAGTTTTAAATGATAGTTTTTTAAATATGTATGATAAATATTCCACAGTTTATCTTCTTCATAAACTTCAAAAACAAGATCCTTCAAAGCTTTATCTAAATCATTAATGCTAAGATCTAATGATAAATAATCTTGTTCAATTTCTTTTATTTGAATAGCTGGTGATTGCTTTAAAACCTTAACGCTTATATATTTATCAATTTTAAATTCTTTTGTTTGGTAAACTAATTTATTAATTGTATATTGATAAACACCTCTTTGATTAAAATTATTTAATTCAACTATAACTTGATTATCTTCAATTGTAAAAGGTACTGACTCATTATTAATATAAACTTCTTGAAGTTTTTCAGAACTATAGTTGTTGATCTTAACTTTAACGTTTTGATTTTGATTAATAATATAATCAGTGTTAATAAGTTCTTCTTCTTTATTATAATAATCTTCCACAACATGGAACATAATCTTTTTTTGATTCCCATTAGCATCACTAATTACCAAAGTTTGTTCTCCAATATCATTTAAAGTTGCTCCTGAAATAACTGTTTTCCCATTGAGCAAACCATAACCAAAAAATTTTAATTTATACCCAACTGGATAAATATGTTCATTTAAAACATTTAAATACTCTTCGACAATTACGTTATTCTTTAATTCAAAAGTGGTTTGATTATTAATATTAATTTCAAAAAAAGCCTCATATTTACCACTAATTTGTTTATTAAAAAAAGGCTCAATTTTCTTTAATTTTAAATCAAGCTTATGAATTATTGAAGATATCTTGATTTCTGATAAATCATTCATATCTATTTGTTCATTAAACTCACCATTAAAAATATTAACGACAATATCTTCCTGATGTTCTATTACATATTGATATATTGAAGCTTTTTGTAAATAATAATCTTGATAATAATAAATTGTTAAAACATTATTTTCTATTAATGCATATTCTAAAGAATTATTAATATTTAATTCATATAGTGTATCACTCTTTGTTTTTAATTTAATTCCTTGTTTATCTTCCACTATTAAATAATCTAAATTATTATTAAATATCATTATACTTTTAGAATTATTTTCATATTGAAAATAATCTTTTTTTTGTAATTCACTATCCATAATATATATATGATGTATATCATCCGATTTTATTCTTACCAATAAATAACCATTCAAATAATCACTACTTACCAATTCTTCAAATTGCCCATTATGATTAAAATAACAAGTGTTAATTATAATTCCTTGATTATTAATATGGGTTAAAAAGATTTTTTGTTCATTTATACTCCCCACATTCATAAAAGGACTATTTATACTATGTGCATCTTTTGTGCCAATTATATAGTAATTATTATCTTGTACATATATTTTATTAAAATGCTCTTCACCTTCTCCCCCATAATAATATGTATGTAAATGTTTTAAATCTAAACTATATTTACTTATTACTGCATCTTTTTTAGAACTACCAACAATTATAATTTCATCATTATTTAAAGTTACATCTCCAATCCCAGTAATTTCTAAATAAACATCATTAACCACTTTGTTTTTCTTATTTATTTTTCTTAAAATAAAACCTTGCTTATTTTTACTTATTAAATATAAAAAATTGGAGTCTTGAGTATGTGTAAAATATTCTTCTTTAATACTAAAAATTTCAATATTTTGGTAGAAATATTTTATTTCTTCCGCATTAGTTAATAAATATCCATCGATAACTTCTTTTACATCATAATTACAATTTAATCCTAAAACTTTTTCAGTTTTAACCTCAAAAAATTCGTTATTTTCTGCTTTACTTTCTAGTTGAAAAATGTTAAACATTCCCAAGCCAAGAGAAATTATAATTAATTTAATTATTTTTTTCATAAAACTTTTCTCCTAATACTTTAATTTAACAACTATAAAACCTACCCCTATTGCGAGCAAAGCTGGAATAGTGTATACCCATTGCCAAGTTTTAACATTACCGATATGATTATCGGTGATAGTAGGTATTATTTCACAATTCATTAATTGAGAGTTTTCAGACATTGTTTCAATTTCAATGTCATATGAAAAAGTTGGTTCTTCTGGAATATACTTATCTATTGATAAATTACGAACTTCAAAATTAATTATTTGGGTTTCACCTCGATATCCCACTAGCTTTAGTTGATAAACCCCTTCTTCTTCTATTTGATAACCACTATTTATTAACTCATTATTTAAATAACCTAAAGAATTAAGATATATTTTTACTCCCAAATCATAGATACCCTTATCTTCCACTCCACAATCTGCTAGTACCCTTACTTCTTTACTCATTATTAAAATAAAATCATCTTCTATAAAATACTGAACATCATAAGAACCAAAATAATTTGTAACAACCTCATCAATACTTTTATTTTTATCATATGTTACTTTTTTACCATTAATAATTACCGAATAATTATGATAATTAGGTTTTGAAGAATCTACTATCGTCTCTCCCAATGATTGTATTTTAAGATATGAAAGTTGATGAATCGTTATTTTATCTAAATTATGATTACTTTCAAAAATTTTATTGGTCAATATTTGAATATTACTATCTTCTGATATTTTTCCTGCAATACGATGTTCATAAATTAATTCTAGTTCCGCATTTATTACTAAATAATCATAATAATCTGCTTCATGATATAGTATAGTTAATAAACCGTCATGATATTGACTGTCTACATATTCTCCTATTTTAGGATATTCCTTTATTTTTATATATCCATCTTTTAAAGTTATTTTACCTATCTCAAATATATCTTTACCTTCTAATAACACATAGATATTTTCATCATAAAGATAAACATTTTTTAATTCGACTTCTTCTGAATAATTCATTGTTTTAGTTTTTAAATAATTACCAAGAGCATCAATATTAACCAATTTAAGTGTTTCTAAATCAGTTTGATAAACTAAATATAACTTATCTAAGTGGTTTAAAAAATACAACTTTTCAAAATTTACTTCATTCGGTTCCGTACCTACTTGAGTTATCTCATATGAATTTTTATCAACACTCATAATAAAATACCTTCCTGATTTTTGATTTTCTAAAAATTCACCATCTGTTGAATCGGTTAATCCCATTAAAAGATAACTAGAATCAGTGACCTCTAGTTTATATGCTACATCAGTTGCCGTACCACCAATTCTTTTGCTGCAAAGCTTAAAACCATCACTCCGACAAGCACATAAAATGATATCATAATTAGAATATAAACTATTCCAAATTTTTCCCGTAAAAACAAAAACATCTCCATCTACCACAAGATCATTTATTTCTACTTCTGCATTATAATACAATTGGACCTCTTTAGTAACTACATTATCTTCTATGATATACATATAAATATGCCCTTTATTATTTTCTACATCAGTTAAATATTTAACAATTAATAACTGTTTATTTTCATTTAAAACCTCTATTTTCTCTAAAATCATCGGATAATCTTTAAACGTATTAATAGTATACGAATTTAAAGCAAAATATGCTTTTTCTTCGTTGCTAATTACTACCACTTTGCGTTTCACTTTAATTCCTTCTTCTAAAGATTGATAAAGAATTTCATATTCACCAGGTACATCACTTGCTACTTTATTCTCTATTATCACATACCCTTCAACTTCATAAAAAGTCTTATCAACATTTCCTTCTAAAATTATCAATGGTTTCATTTTTTCTTCTTCAATCGCATGTACTGGTATATACATAAAATACGCAGTAAAAACCATTAACGTAATCATCACTAACATTAAAATTTTTAATTTCATTTTTCCACCCCTTCACTTATAATAATACTGATTTATTTATGCTTTTACTTTTGGGAAAAATGGTTAAAAAAGAAAAAACTTCCAGAGTTTTTACTCTAAAAGTCTTCATTTTTGGAGAAATTTACTTACTTAAACGAACTACATCTCTTGCGATAACAAGTTCTTCGTTAGTAGGAATAATATATACTTGGATTTTTGAATTAGGTGTTGCAATATTAGTAATCTTACCACGAATACAATTATCCCAATTTAATTCATTGTTAATTTCAACACCTAAGGCTGTTAAGCGACTACATACATGTTCACGTAAATATGCACTATTTTCACCAATACCAGCAGTAAAGACAATTGCATCACATCCCCCCATTAATACATAGTAACTTCCAATATAGTCACAAATTCTCTTAAATTGAACTTCAAATGCTAAACGACATCTTTCAGCAAGTTCTTTTTCTTCAGTAGTTGCACTTTCTTTTTGTCCTGCAATAATCGCATTTTCTAAATCACGAGAATCATGTGATAGCCCAGACATTCCTAAATATCCAGATTTTTTATTTAAAATGTTGATAATTTCATCTAATTTCAATTTTCTTTGTTCAGCAATATAGCTAATTACTGTTGGATCCATATGTCCACTTCTTGTTCCCATTGGAAATCCATCAAGAGGAGTAAGTCCCATTGTTGTATCTAAGCACTTACCATCTTTAACAGCAGTAATAGATGCTCCATTCCCAATATGACAAGTAATAACTTTAGAACCAACAATAGGTGTATTAGTAGTTTCTAAATATACACGTGAAACATAGGCATGACTAGTACCATGTGCTCCATATTTTCTAACTTTATTTTCAGTATACCATTCATATGGAGTCCCATATAAATAATTTTCTCTTGGCATAGTTTGATGAAACGCTGTATCAAACACAACAACATTTAAAACTCCTGGTAATGCTTTTTCAAATGCTTCAATTCCCACTAAGTGCGCAGGGTTATGTAATGGAGCAAGTGGAATTAATTCTTTGATCTTTGCTTTGACATCTTCAGTAACAACTGCTGAATCACTGAAGTATGGCCCCCCTTGAACAACACGATGTCCTACCCCAGTTATTTCATCTAAACTTTCCACAATTTTTAATTCTTTTAGACCATCTAATACTAATTGTACTCCTAATGCATGATTAGCAACTGGTAATTCTCGATCTAGAACTACTTTCCCATCTACCTTAAAAAAGTAGTGAGACATCAAACCTTCCCCAATTCTTTCAACTAATCCGCTGCAAATTAATTTTTCTTCAGGCATTTCTAATAATTGAAATTTAATAGATGAACTACCTGCATTAACAGCCATAATTTTACTCATAATTTTCCTCCTTATTCACCATATAATTGATATCTTTGTAGCTATATGAATTATATCACATTTTATAAAAATAAACCAATTATTTTATCAATTTTATTCCTCTAATTGTTTTTTTATTTCCTTAATAACTTCTAAAAATTTTTTTCTATCTTTTAAGTCTGGTAAACTAACAATATTAGTAGCCCCTTGTTTTACCTTATCTAAAATTAAAATTGCTTTAGGTGCAGTTTGAAAAAAGCTTTGAGGCAAAACAATCAAAGATTTAATTAAAACTTTATCATTTAATATTTTTTTAAACTCACCTGAACCAGGATGTTCAAAAAAATCAAAATCAATTAAGTACATATATTTAGTTTTATCATGTCCACTATCTAAATGTTTTTCAATCGCAAGATAAGGAAAATAAGTAACTCCCGCTTGCCGAAGTTTAGAATCATACAATGGGTCATCATAATCATAACTTGCTAAATCAGCAATTATTAAATCAACATTAGAAATGACAATACTTAAAGCATCTTGATTATAAAGAGTAGCGTCGATATCCATAAAATTATTAATTGTATTGGCATAATTAGCAAGAATATTACTAGATTCAATACCAACAAAATGAATCGGTAAATTAATTTGATTATTAATATTTAATACTAAATTACCAACTCCATAATTAATATCTAATATTTGATATTTACCTCTAATTGGTTTTTGATATTTTCTAATAATATCTTGGGGTTTATCTACGTTTTTTAGTAATGACTCTATTAAGTAACAACAGATTATACTTACCGCATCAGGAGTAATAATATCTAACGAAAAATTAGCATGTTTGAAACCTTTAATACTTAATAACAAAAAAACTTTACGCAATTCTTCTTTATTTAATTCTAATTTATCTAATTGTACAAAAACTTCATTTAATTTTTCAAGAGTTTCTTCTTCTAAATTAAGTGATTTTTCTTCCATATATGAAGTTAAAACTTTACTTAAACAATCTAAGTATGTCGTTTCTTTTTCTTCATAATATAGTAAACTTGCGTAATCCAATAAATCAGTCAATTGATTTATTTTTTGATTATCTACTTTCATCATTATTTTTTCCTCTTATTTTCTTAACAATATCGCTTCCAGCAACATAACCACTAGTCCATGCCCACTGTAAATTATATCCACCACATTCACCATCAATATCTAATAATTCACCTGTAATATATACTTTAGGTAATTTTTTTAATTCTAAAGTTTCTTTTCTAACTTCATTAACAATAACTCCCCCAATAGTTACTTGAGATTTATCAAAATCATAGGTTCCTTTAATATCTAAAACAAAATTTTTAAGTTTTTCAATTATTTTACTTAAATCTTTAATTGTAAGTTCACTAATCAAACAATTAAAATCAATTCTACAATCTTTGAGAATTTTATATCCTATCATTTTATTAATTAAGCCAATAAATAAAACTTCAACCATTTGATTACCATATGTTTGTTGCTTCTTTTCAAAGTATTTTAATACATTTTCCTTACTCATATTAGGCAATAAGTCTAAACTTATAATATATTTATTATAATTATCTCTACGACGATTTAAATACGTTGAGGCTTGCATTAAAACGATTCCACTAAAACCATCATTTTTAAATAATACCTCTCCTAATTCTGACCAATAAACTTTTTCCGTTTTTTTATTTTTAATAATAACATTACATTTAACCCTAATCCCATCTAAACTTTTAAATGTATAATTATCAACTTTTAAACCGACAAGTCCTGGTATTGGTTTAGCAATTTCAATTTTAAAATCTTTTAATAAGCTATACCCACTACCATTAGACCCTAGAACAGATGATGACATACCTCCTACCGCTAAAACAACATAATCGGCTATAATCACTTCTCCTCTATTTGATTCTAATGAATACTGGTCATTAACAACATTTATTTTTTTAACTTCTACAGAAGTTCTTACCTCTATCCCTAATTTTTCAATCATTAGACGCAAGACATCTACAACACTACTAGCATTTTCAGTAATTGGATAAACACGTCCCTCTGTTAAAACTTTACTCATTAAACCTAATTCTTCAAAAAAATTCAAAGTTTCAGTATATCCAAATCTTTTAAGTAGGTAATGTACAAAATCAGGGTTATTGTATTTATTATCTGACATCAACTCATTACTGAAATTACAACGTCCATTCCCAGTCGCTAGAAGTTTCTTTCCTACTCTATCTAAACGTTCTAAAATCACTACTTTAACATCAGAACCTAATTCTTTTTTAATTATAATACTAGTCATTAATCCTGATGCTCCACCACCAACAATCACAACACTTTTCATAACATACCTCATATTATATACGATTATACCACATTTTAGTATTTTATGCATACTTATAAACTCCGTTTTTTATAACAAAAAAGAGTAAGAATTTCAATTGTAAAATCCTTACCCACTTTTTGATTGTATTATTAGTTTTTAATAGTCCCTTTTTATTCTTTTTCAACTACATGAACAAATGGTGATTTCTTATTATTAACTTTATTAATTAAACTATTAACTAAATCATTAACACTATCTATCGTTTTTTCTAAAATATGCGAATCTTCAGCCAAATGTAAAACTTTGACTTCATCATTTATACATGATATAAAAGCAATCGGCATTAACGTCATTGTCCCTGCCATAGCTCCTCCAAATGGAGGATTTTCAACGCTTTCTTTTTTCATTTTTTGATCCATTCCTCCACTTACAAAACCACATTTGACTTTAGCAATTGGAATTAATACGCCATTACCAACATTAATTGGATCACCAACAATCATTCCAACTTTTAACATTTGCTTTAAATTATCTAATGAAACATTTAATAAATTTGTAATTTGATGTTCTCCCATTATGACACCCCTTCCTTAATTATCATTTTAAATTCTTGATAATTACTTAAAATTATTATAACCAATTTTAGTAAGCTAATACTTATCTTTAGTTTACCTTCTATTTTTTTATGATTTATGGCCATATTATAACTTTCTTTATTTACTTTTTTGACCATTGTATAAAGTCTATTTTTAATCATAAGTAAGGTCATATGGCTTAAAAAAACAATATATGGACTATCACTTACCTTAAATCCAACTTTTATTTCTATTTCTTCAATAATACTAGCTTTAAGTATCTTATTAACAATAGGTTGCTGAAACTTCTTAATATTTACCAAAATTCTTTTGAACTTTAATTTTTTTTCTGGTTTTATATTTAGTTTTTTCTTATATATTTTCCCAATTATTAAATAAGCTGAAAGTTCATCTTTTTTTTCTACTCTCAGTTCCACTTTAAGTAGCATTAAAATAACTAATACAATAATTGCTCCTGCTACTACCTTATAGTACATATTATCCCTCCCCCTAATATTTTTAACTTTTTTTCTTTTTTTATTAATACTTTATGTTAAAATATATTAAAGGATTAGAAGTATGAATAGAATTAGAAATTATCGAACCATTAAATTAATTAAATTTTACCAAAAACATAAGCGCATTTCGGGAAGATGTCACTTTATTCCTAGTTGTTCAAATTATGCAATTGAGGCATATCAAAAGTTTAATTGGTTTTATGCCTCCCTTTTAACTGGTTTTAGAATTTTACGTTGTCATCCATTTGCTAGAAGAAGGGTAGACTTGGTCCCCCTAACTAAAGAGGAGAAAAAAACGCAAAAAATTCTCTCTTCCCTAAAACAACAATATGACTCTTTTTATATTGATACCATTTTGAAACATTCATATTTATATCCAATGGAAAATGTTGATTATGCTATTTTAACTATTGAATATTTGTATGGTTTTAACTTATTTGTTGGTAAATCTACTTATAATAAATTAGAATATTTAGGGAAAAACTATGTAAGATGTAATTTTATAAATAATAATAAACCACTTATTAATCAACAAGAAGTTAACAAGTATTTAACTATTTTAACTCTGCTAAATGATTATGGATTTATTAACTTTACTAATCAATTTTGGAATTTTGACGATTTACATCATAGTCAAACATACATCAATAATAGTTGTATTGATTATGGAGTTTGTAGTACAAAAGATTTACCTATCACTTTTTGGAAAAAACAAATAGAAAATTTTTTTATTGAACAAACAATAATTGGTTTTGAAAATACTAATAAAGAAATGTTGTCATATTTCCAGAAGGAATGGCAAGCAATTGTTGTGGAAAGTGAAAATCTAACTCCTAAATTAATACACTCTCTTAAAAATAAAATCATTATTGTAACCGGCAATAATTTAACAAATCCTAAAATATCATATTTTTTAAATTGTATTGTCCGTTTTTATTATCAGGATGAAATATTTGATTTAAATAAATATAATATCTTAATTCCTAAAGAAAAGAGTTGAAAACTTCTCTCCTGAATTTCAACTCTTTTTTTATTAGATTAGTAATTTTCTTTTCTTACTTCAAAGAAACTTTGAGGATGAGCACATACTGGACATACTAAAGGAGCTTTTTTACCCATTACTAAATGCCCACAATTACGACATTCCCACATTGTTTCTTCACTTTTTTCGAATACTTTTTGCATTTCTACATTATTTAATAATGCACGATATCTTTCTTCATGTGATTTTTCAATTGCTGCTACCATTCTAAATTGATACGCTAAAGCTTTAAATCCTTCTTCTTCGGCTTCTTTTGCGAAAGCATCATACATATCAGTCCATTCATAATTTTCACCTTCAGCAGCAGCTAGTAAGTTTTGAGCAGTATCACCTAATTCACCTAATGCCTTAAACCACATTTTAGCATGTTCTTTTTCATTATTAGCAGTTTGTTCAAAAATAGCAGCAATTTGTTCATACCCTTCTTTTCTAGCAACGCTAGCAAAATATGTATATTTATTTCTTGCTTGACTTTCTCCAGCAAACGCTGTCATTAAATTTTTTTCTGTTTTCGATCCTTTTAATTCCATTATTTTTATACCCTTTCTTATTTTAATTATTTTTTTGGCAATGAGAACAAATTCCCTGTAAAGATAATTCATATCTTTCGATTAAAGAATCAGTTTTTGTAGCAAAATCATTAATTAATTCTCTAATATTTTCATCCATTATATCAATTACTTTACCACAATTTTTACATACAAAATGAGAATGCAGAACGACAGTTTTATCAAATCGTTCATTATCTCCAACAATTTTAATTTTTTTAATTAACCCTTGTTCATAAAGCAAATTCAAATTGCGGTAGACAGTTCCTAAACTAATATTAGTTATACTTTCCCTTGCTCGAGTATAAATCATATCAACCGTTGGATGATCGTCACTTTCTCTTACTACTCTTAAAATAGCCTCTCTTTGTTTACTGTTTCTCATATTTCACCTTAAATAGTAATGATTACTATTATCAATTATATTATAATATAATCAATAATTCTTGTCAAGATTTTATATAACTATTATTTACTAATTGTGATAATTTTATTCTTTAAATTGATATTGATATAGATTAGCATAAACACCATTAAGTTTTAATAAATCTTCGTGATTACCTTTTTCAATAATTCCTTCATTATTAATAACCATAATTTCATCTGCATTTTTAACAGTTGATAAACGATGAGCAACCACAATTGTTGTACGACCAATACTTAATTTCTCTAATGCTGCTTGAATTTGCATTTCTGTCATATTATCTAAAGCACTAGTGGCCTCATCCAATATTAAAATGGGAGGATTTTTTAAAAATGCTCTCGCAATTGAAATACGTTGTTTTTGACCTCCAGATAGTTTGACCCCTCGTTCTCCGACATTAGTATCATAACCTTCCTCTAAATTCATAATAAAATCATGAATATTAGCTTTTTTACATGCTTCAATAATTTCTTCATCAGTTGCTTGGAAATTACCATAAGCAATATTATCTTTGATAGTACCACCAAATAAGAATACATCTTGGGCTACCATACCAATTTGTTTGCGTAAAGAATGGCGCGTATATTTTCTAATATCTACATCATCTATTTTAATGCTTCCTGATAATATTTCATAAAAACGAGGAATTAAATGACAAATTGTCGTTTTTCCGCCTCCTGATGGTCCTACTAAAGCAATTGTTTTTCCTTTTGAAATTTCAAATGAAATATTAGATAAAACTAATTTTTTAGGATCAAAATCTTTATATTCAGAAGTTTTGACATCATATTTAAAATCAACATTTTCAAAGATAATGCTTTTTTTAAACTCTTTCAATTCAATTGCATTAGCATCATCTAACTCTGCTTGCGTATTCATAATTTCTTGAAAACGGGCAAACCCGGTCATTCCATTTTGAATTTGTTCATATATGGCAACTAAAGTCCTAATTGGTGAAATTATCATTGTTACATACAAAATGTATGCTGCAAAATCTCCACCATTTATACGGTCATAGTAAAAGAATAAACCACCTGCCACTAAAGCAATAAGATATAAGAAATCCATAAAAAACTGCATTCCTGATCCAAATATTCCCATTTCTTTATATGCTTTTCCACGTGCATTTTTAAATTCTTCATTATGTTTATCAAAAACTTTAATTTCATGTTTACTTGCGGTATAAGCCTTAGATACTCTTATTCCAGAAACACTACTTTCAACTTGAGAATTAATTATACCCGTTTCTTCACGCATTTGTTTAAAAGCATTACGCATTTTCTTTCTTCTAAACATTGCATAAGCAACAATAAATGGTATTGTTATAAAAGTAATTAAAGTTAACCACGGATCAATAGAAATAGCCATTAAGATTCCCGCACCAATTAAAGTAATTAACGATAAAAATATATCCTCAGGTCCATGATGAGCCAGTTCTGCAATATCCATTAAGTCATTAATAATTCTAGACATAATAGTTCCCGTTTTGTTTTCATCAAAATAACTAAAAGGTAGTGCTTCTAAATGTGCAAATAACTCTTTACGCATATCCCCTTGAATATAGACACCTACCATATGTCCCCAATATTGAATAATAAAATTAAGAATCCCTTTAAGAATGTAGATAATCAATAATACGATTGCCACAATAATTAAAGCTTGAATATTTTTGTTTGGAACATAATCATTAATTATATTTCTAGTTAGTGTAGGATATATTAAATTACATATCGCAACTAAAAAAGCACAAAACAAATCAAAGATAAATAATTTTAAATGTGGTTTATAGTAAGAACAAAATTTTTTTAACATTGAATTTTTCTCCTTATGTAATTATAATTTTTTTCATTAAAAAAGAGTTTTTTACTTCATAAAAACACTTCTCAAAGAAGTGTTAATAATTATTAATGAATTAAAATGTCCTAAATAACTCCATAGGCAATAATTCCTAATCCTGCTGATATTAATATCAAAATAATCGGATTTATTTTTTTCTTAAATATTAGTTTTAATCCTATTAAAATAACAATAATAACCAAGGCTTTGTAATCAAAAATATAATTAGTCTCAACTCCTGACTTAAAAATCTCCTTTAAGATTAATTCGGCAGAAATTACAAAAATCATTCCACACACAACAGCCTTGACGCCATTCATTACAGCATTAACATATTTATTAGTTATAAATTTTTCATATATTTTAAATATCGCAATAATAATAATAATTGATGGGGTAATCACTCCTAAAGTGGTAATAATTCCCCCTATTATTCCTGCTTGGGAAACTCCGACAAACGTCGCCATGTTTATCGCAAATGGACCCGGAGTGGATTCACTAATTGCTAAGAAATTAATTAAATCAGTTTCTGTTAACCACCCCTTCGAAATAACTTCACTTTCAATCATCGGAATCATTGCATATCCGCCACCAATAGTGAATAAACCTATCTTAAAAAAAGTCCAGAAAAGTAATAATAACTTAATCATTTAATTCACCTTTTGCTTTCCTTTCTTGGTTGAATATAAATAGATTAATAATTAATCCTAAAATACCACCACCGATAATAATATAAATTGTCGAAATTTCTGGAAAAGCTAACATCATTACGACAGCTAACACCAATAAAACATATGTATACCAATATTTTTTATTACCTTTAAAAATTTTAATTGCCGCTAATAAGACCAGTACCCCTACTGCACAACGAATTCCCATAAAAGCATACTCAACATATTCTAAAGCTAAAAATTCATCAACGAAAAAAGAAATTATTGTGATAATGACAACTGATGGAAAAACCAAAGAAAGAGTAGCTAAAATAGCCCCTGGAAATTTGGCAACTTTATAACCTACAAAGGTCGCCGTATTTACAGCTATTGCTCCTGGTGTCGATTCCGCAATTGCAATTAAATCTACCATTTCATTAGTTTTTAACCAACCATGTTTTTCAACTACTTCTCTTTCAATAATTGGCAACATTGCTAGTCCACCACCAAAGGTAAACAATCCTACTTTAAAAAATGTCTTCATTAAAGCCCATATATTTTTCATATTTTATAACACCTACTTTTTAACATTGTAATTTTTTATTTCTATTTTTGTATAACAACATTTTTTATCCATTCAATTTTTTCAATATTGTACGACATTTTAATAAAGAAAAATTAAATGTTGTTAATTATCCATTGAATCAAAAACTTCTAATTTTTTAGTTGGAATAGGTTTACTATCACCATGTTTAACACATA
Source organism: uncultured Staphylococcaceae bacterium (assembly GCA_964384805.1). Taxonomy (GTDB): domain Bacteria; phylum Bacillota_I; class Bacilli_A; order ML615J-28; family CAG-313; genus HGM10611. The sequence continues at coordinate 31,748 of CAYLLO010000002.1, forward strand.
TCATCGTAATAAAAGCTAACACACAGAAAACAACGCAATAAGGAAATAAAGCTGTCATATCAATAATATCCATTATAAGACCAGATAATATTGGAGTTACAATTTGAGCTGCCATTGCTGCAGTATAATAAATTCCCGTATATTTACCAACATCGCTAGACTTACTCATTTCCACAACCATTGGATATGAATTTACACTGATTGTAGCCCAACCAATTCCTGCCAAAGCCATAACAACCCAAATTAAAATAGCCGAATTAGCTCTTACCAAACTTCCTAAAAGGAAAGCTAAAAATAAAATAATAACTCCAACAATTACCATTGTTTTGCGACCATATTTGCTAGATAACATTCCGATTGGTGCATAACTTACAATTGCAGCTACATTAGCAATTATTAATGGCATCGTAAAACCAGTATCTAATACAGTTCCCGCATAAACACTAAACTTACTTGTTGCCGCATTATAAGCCATATACCAAAATGCAACAGCAAACAAAATTAAAATAAAAGATTTTTTGACATCTTTAGGCATTTTTTCTTGAACCATATTATTTTCAACAACTTCTTCTTCAATACCATATTCTTTAGATTGTTGTTCCATCTCTTTGACAAATTGGTTTTCTTTAACTTTAATCATAAATATTGTTAAACACAATAACATCAATATTCCCAAAACAATAAATGTTAAAGTGTAACTTTTATAATCTTTGGCAAGAAAAGTCATAAAGCCTAAAGCAGTAACTCCACCTGCTGCTCCCATTAAATTAATAATCGCATTAGCTTTACTTCTAAGCGGTTTAGGAGTTATATCTGGCATTAAGGAAACAGCTGGCGTTCTAAATAATGACATTGCTATCAAAATAATAAATAATACAACAATAAATCCAATACAATAACCAATATTATTATCTCTTATTTCAGCAACCTTTTCTGCTCTTACCTCAGCGGCTAATTCTTTATCTTTATAAAATTTGTTATCAAATAAATAAAGTATATCATCTTCTTTTAATTCATTAGTAGTCGCCTTTAATTCATCATTTTCTTCTATAAAATAATCATAACTACCAACAGCATAAATTTCACCGTTAGCAGCAACTTTTCCAATTTCTACAGTAACAACTTCCGAAATATTAGCCTCTTTTATTTTATTTAATTGTGCATTATCAAAAATAGAAATTCCCATAATTAACACCGCAGCGACTAAAGTCCCAAAGAAAATATACGGAGTTCGCTTACCATACTTCGTTTCAGTTTTATCTGAAAGAGACCCAAAAATTGGCAATAAGACTACTGCTAAAATATTGTCTAGTGCCATAACTATCCCTGACATTGTTTGATTAAATCCAAACGAGTTAATAAGAATTTTCGCAATAATATTATCATATACTTGCCAAAACATCATGATGATAAAAAATGCGAAACCTATATATAAAGTTCTCTTACTATTTAATTTCATAATCTTTTCCTTTCAAAAATTTAGTTATATTACTTGATTATTTATGTTTATTATATCACATTTTATCAAATTTTGCCTTTAATATGGTTATAATAAAACAGGATATGACATCCTGTCTTAAATAATATTAAAAAATATTAAAATATTTAAAATAAAAGTTCCTAATACAAATGAGAATATATTACAAATAATACTAATTGAAAATGCTTTTTTATGATCTTTTAATATTAAATAATACCCTTGGGCTTCAATCCAAATTATTATTATTTCCAATATGATTAATAAAATCCAATATACAATTATTTGATCACTTATAATCCCTAAAAGATAATTGAGGGTTATATTCGTTATAATATTCATAAATATGCTCATTAATGGAACGAATTTATTTTTATGATAAAACACTAAAATAACCAAAAGCTCTAAAACAATTGTTAATAAACAAGCATACCAATTAATCATTTACTTTCTCCATTTTTGAATCTTATATATTGATAAGATAGTTAAAATACTAGAAATAATAACCATTATAATATAAGCATAACTATTATATGGATAAATAATTCCTAAAAAAACTCCAGGAAATAAAACAGACGCTAGAATTCCAAAATTAAAACCTTCATGTCCTTGATTTAGTTTATTTAATTCATATAAACTAATCGGCATACTAATATTAATCAACACCATTCCTATTGACATCAAAACAACTGAATTGGAAAAGAAAATTAAAATAATACAACAAATTCCCATACTAGTAATAATAGTAATTAAACTACCAAATTTATCTCTTATAAATCCACCAATAAGTTTTCCTAAAGCTCCTAAACAAGAAAATAAAACAACTAATGTTAGTGAAATTTCAAAATCAAAATGGATTATTTTTCCTAAGAATGATCTTAGAAAAACGACAATAACCATTAAAGATATTCCCCAAAATACTCGTCCCTTTGGCTTATGTTGACTTTCTATAACCGTTTGTTCATAATTTTTAATACATAGAATAACTATAATACTCAGTATTAAATATAACATCAAAGCCCCATAAACAATTATATTTAATTCATAAAAATTACTTCCTAAGGTAAGACCTATTGCTCCTAAAGATACAAAAACCCCTAAATGACTAGCTTTAGAAGAATCAATGTTTGTACAAATTTTTCCACCTATAACATGAAATATTTGGTTACCTATTCCTAAAAAAATAATGCTGATTAACCAATTGTTAATTATAATTCCCAACAATAAACAAATAACAGAAAAAACTATTATCGACTTCCCGAAAAAATACTTATCTATTATTATTCCAATAAATGGTTGAAAAACAAAAGCCAGTGAATTATAAATAACAAAAATGTATAAAGCATACTCTATATATTTATGTCCTAAAATTCCTACCACTTTGTATCCACAAATAAAATCACAAAGCATATGCATTATAGATAGAGCTAATACTACTATAAAACTTTTTTTATTCACCTTATCAAACTCCTATGCCACATAGGTAAATTCTACAATAACTACTATATGAAAAGCACCACGGATTCCCTCTACATATCCAAGAATTGCTTCTTCTGTTAAAGCATATGGCATCGTGATATAATTTTTAAGTGTTTGATCATGATTATATAATTTATATCCTACAATTTCATAACTAGCCACTTGTGTTTTATCAATATTTTCATCAACAAAAATAGCTAATTGTTCTTCAGTAATTATGTCTCCAACTTGATATTTTTTAGACGAATCTAATTGCTGGTGATATCTAACAACTGGGACATAAGTATCTTCATACCCATTCTCATCAACAACCCCTTCAGTTGTAATCCACACAAAAAGTTTTCCTTCGTCTGTTGATGATTGGTAACAAGAAAAAGGCAATACTGCTACATCTAACATTAATAATCCTAATATTGCATACTTTAATAATTTTATCATATATACCTCCTGATATACCATATAACAGTTTAAAAACTATTTTTATTGGTTATAATATATTTATTTGTAGTTTTATTATAAGACAAATACTATTTTTATTAACAAAAAGGATATGAAAAATCACATCCCTAATTTAAAAAATTACACTAATTCCATCAGGAATAATTGTTATTTTCTTATTTTTTCCTTTTAATTCTTGAGCTTTAGTAATTGCCTCATCTATTGTGTAAGCATGATCAATATGCATCCCCTTAATAATTGCTGGATTACATTTATCCGATACAATAATTACGTGAGCTTTACATAAAATACGAGCTAAAATTTGAGCTTCCCATTGATCAAATTCGGTATCTTTAGGCTCAACATCATTAAGCTTTTGGTAAGCAACTTCTGCTGAAGCATTATCAGCAAGTAATTTGTAGAAGAAATCTCCTCCTGTACCATCTGCACATGATGAACAAATAATAATTACACCACCTGGATTAACACACGCTTCTCCAGCAGTCATTCCTTTAACAGTTTGATAAATATTTTGATCTAATGGATATCCCCCATTAGTTGTGATAACAATATCTGAACAAACTGGATCAACATGGGCAATTTCTTTGACTAATTCACATCCATGAGCATGAGCTTTTTCTAAGTCTCCCGCAAATGCTTTGATAATCTTTTTTTCTCCGTTAATAACCACATTTAAAATAAATTGTAAATGAGCAGCTTTAGCAGCAAAAAGCATATCTTTATGAATTGGATTATCTTGTAAGCTTCCTGCTCTTGCATTCTTATTGGCAATAAACTTTGCATTATGATTCCATAGAACAGTTTTTTTAGAAGCGATGCCTGGTAATACTGATTTTCGTCCACCGCTGAATCCCGCAAAAAAATGTGGTTCAATGAATCCTTCAGAAATTAATAAATCAGCCTCATCAACTAGTTTATTAACCCAAAGTTCCCCTCCTGATGGTAAAATTCCTTTAAATGTCATATCTTCATCAATATAAGCATTATGCATAATAATTGTTTCTTCTTTAACAATCTTTGCACCATATTTATTAACTAATTCTTCATGAGTAGATGCCCGATGCATACCAGTTGCAATTAAGATAGAAATTTTTACATTTTTATTATATTTTCTAATTTCTTCTAAAATAATTGGCATTGTAATATGACTTGGCACTGGGCGAGTGTGATCACTAGATATAACTACAATATGTTTTTTGTTCTTAGCAAGTTCACATAATGGAAGAGAGGCAATTGGATGTTCTAATGCGTCTCTAACAAGTTCTGATTCTGATTTTTCAGGAACATACTCCTCAGTTTTCGAAGTTAAAACAGCAGCCACCAATTCATCTGGTATGTTACAATCAATATATCCTTTATAATAAGGTAATTTAAAATTAGCCATAATTTAATCCTCTTTTATGAAAATTTTTAAGAAATAATGTGCAACAAATAATTGCACATTATATTTTGTTTTTATTCTTTGGTAATACCTTGTTCTTTAGCAACTCTTGCTACTTCTGCTGCTACAGTTGGACAAACGCGTTTATCAAATGGAGAAGGAATAATATATTCTTCATTTAATTCTTCATCTGTAACTAAAGATGCAATTGCTTTAGACGCTGCAAGTTTCATTTCTTCAGTAATATCGGTTGCTTTAGCATCTAGAGCCCCACGGAAAATACCTGGAAATACTAAAACATTATTAATTTGGTTAGGGAAATCACTTCTTCCTGTTGCAACAACTCTTGCCCCACCAGCTTTTGCTAAATCTGGCATAATTTCTGGTGTAGGGTTAGCCATTGCAAATACGATAGCGTCGTTTGCCATTGTTGAAACCATTTCAGAAGTTACAACATTTGGCGCAGAAACTCCAATAAAGACATCTTTATCTCTAATAATTTCTGTTAGTGGACCTCTTTGTTTATTAGGGTTAGTTATTTCAGCCATAGCAGCTTGAGCAGGATTCATCCACTCTTCTCCAGGACATAAAGCCCCTTGACGATCTACTAACACAATATCTTTAACCCCAAATTGTAAAATTAATTTACAAATTGAAATTCCTGCAGAACCAGCACCATTAATAACTACATGGATATCTTCCATTTTCTTACCTACAAGTTTTAAAGCATTGATTAAACCCGCACATACAACAATAGCTGTACCATGTTGATCATCATGGAACACTGGAATATCTAATTCTTTCTTTAAACGCGACTCAATTTCAAAACATCTTGGAGCTGAAATATCTTCTAAATTAATACCACCAAAACATGGTGCAATTCTCTTAACTGTCGCAATAATTTCTTCTGTATCTTTAGTATCTAAACAAATTGGAAAGGCATCGACATTCGCAAAATTTTTAAATAAAATTGCTTTACCTTCCATAACAGGCATACCTGCTAAAGGACCGATATCTCCAAGTCCTAGTACAGCTGTCCCATCTGATACCACAGCAACTAAATTTCCTTTAGATGTATATTTATAGACATCTGCAGGATTTTCGGCAATTTTTCGACAGGGTTCTGCAACTCCTGGAGAATATGCTTGAGATAATTGATCTCTATTTTCAACAACTACTTTTGATAAAACTTCTAGTTTCCCTGGACCTTTTTCATGAAGTTCTAAACTTTTTTCATAAACAGTTTTTTCTGCCATAATATATACCTCCGCTTATTAATAACTACTCTTGAAATTACTATTTTCTACTTTGAAATCACCAAAGTACTCTTTAACATCCATACCTAAATATTCAGCCATATCGATCATTTCTTTAACAGTGTTAACATTTACTGGAATACCTTCTTTTTGAACTTTTTTAATAGCTTCCATTTCTTTTTCACCATGAGTATAAATGCGTTCTGCCCCATTAGCTTTTGGACTTTCACGTAATTCATTTAAGTAAGTGCTGAAATGTTTTTTAATTTCTTCAGCATCACCAAAATATGCAGGATTAATAGCCATAAAACCATGACAAATTCCACTAAATCCATTTTGCATTGTATGAGCAGAAGTATAACCTTGTGATAAAATTGAAGCAAATAATTCACAAAGCATTCCATAACCATAACCTTTATGTCCACCAAGTTGTTCAGTATCACCACCTAAAGGTACAATTCCTCCACCTTCATGAGCTTTGATGTTTCCTAATACTTCCGCAGCACTAGTTGATGATAACCCCTCTTTGTTAACTGCCCATCCAGTTGGAATAGGTTTATCCATTTTATTATACATTTCAAGTTTTCCACGAGTAACAACAGTAGTTGAAGCATCAAAGAAGAATGGATAAGGATCAGCAGGTGCAGATACCGCAATAGGATTAGAACCCAACATTGCTTTTTTACCGAATGTAGGAACCATAATTGCTTCTGAATTAGTACAAGAGAAGCCAATCAAACCTTGATCCATTGCCATTCTTGCATAGTAACCAGCAATACCATAGTGATTAGAATTACGAACTGAAACAATACCTACACCAGTTTTTTTAGCTTTTTCAATTGCAAGTTCCATTGCGTAATGTCCAATTAATTGACCCATTCCAGAATGCCCATCGATAACTGCGCTTATGGGAGTATCAAATACTACTTCAGGTTTTGCGTCTATTTTAATTAAACCACTTTCAATCCCTTTATGATATCTAACTAAACGTTGCATACCATGAGATTCAATACCAAAATCATCTGACATTAGTAATACATCAGAAATAATTCTACTTTCATCTTTGGTAAATCCAAACTTTTGGAATGCTTCCATACAAAATTTGTCTAATAATTCACGAGAATAATTAATATAAGCCATATTTTTACACCTTTCTTTTTTTATGTTTTACACATTTTTATTTTACCATTTTTTGTATTAAAATGCAAACGTTTTATCTTTTAGAATCTTAATTATATTATTTTCGTTTCAATTCAATATTAAATATGATTTCTGTCAAAAATGTATTTTATCTTTTGATTTTTTGTTAACAACACGATACAATATATTTGGAGATGATTTTATGAAATATTTAAATGAATATAATGAATTTATTAAACAATTTGAAATGGTTGGTTCCAATGTTATCTTTGTTGATAAAAATGGTAATATTGAAAATGTTACCAGTGGATTTAGTTCTTTAGAAGATAATAAAAAGACAACTACTAAATCAGTTTATCGTATAGCATCTATTTCCAAAGTTATTGTCACAATTGGGGTACTAAAACTCTATGAGCAAGGTTTAGTAGATTTAGATGAAGATATTGAACAATACTTAGGATTCAAAGTTCGTAATCCTAAATTTCCAAATCATAAAATCACTATTAGAATGTTAATGACTCAAACATCAAGTATTATTGACGATGGAGATTTTATAGATGGTATTTGGAAAGGCTATGACGGATCAAACTATACTAATGATTATATTAAACCAGAAGAATTATTAATACCTGGTAACAAGAGATATTATATGGGTTATAGTGATTATGAACCAGGAACTAATTTTATTTATTCTAACTTTGGTTGCGGACTTCTTGCTTGTATTGCTGAAAAAATAACTGGAATCTATTTTCCTGAATATATTAAGCAAGTTCTTCTTCATCCACTTGAAATTTATAGTGGATTTCGTTTGGAAGACCTCGTAGAACCTGAAAACCTCGTTTCACACTATCAATATAAAGATAATCAATTTAAACTATATCGAAACTATGAATCATTTAAAGAAGTTCAATGTTTAAAATATCCTATCGGTGATAATTTTAGAGGTGTTGCAGGAGGATTATATATTTCTGCTGAGAACTTAGCTAAAATCATGATAATGTTAATGAATAAAGGTATATATAAAGACATTAGAATCTTAAATGAACAAACAGTAATTGAAATGGAAAAAGTACAATGGAGTGGTAATCCAACTGACCCTACTTACCATAAAAAAGGTCTTCAAATGATTATTATGGATAATTTCACCAAAGACCCTTTATATGGTCATTTTGGTAATGCATATGGTTTAAGAAGTTTTATGTTATACAATAAAAATGGTGGATTAATCTTTTTATGTAATGGAGCCAACTTCTTATCTAATGAAGAACATATGACCATTCTTCAAGAAAAAGTTATCAAGTTTTTAGTAGAAAAAACTAATTTATAAATAAAGGATTAAAAATTTTTAATTCTTTTCTCTTATTGAATCACTATATAGTCTCATATACGACTCGATGAAAATTATAATTATAATTTTCTTTTTTGTTACTGTAACGTTGAGTAATAATAGAAAATTTTTTATTGAATAACAAAACATTCTATATAAACCTTATTATACATTTGTTGTTTCAAGTATGTCTTCATTAACAAAACTAGAATTTTTTACAGAGCCGAAAAAATGAGCGTTATTTACGCTCATTTTTGATAATTTTCATAATATTTTATTTCGTCATATCTAAGAATTCATCTTCAGTAAAAATCGGAATTCCTAAAGCTATTGCTTTTTGTTTTTTACTTCCTGCATCTACACCCGCAACCACAAAGGTTGTTTTTTTAGTTACTGAAGATGAGACTCTACCACCTAAAGATTCGATTAAAAGAGTTGCTTCTTCTCTTGTAAATTTTTCTAGTTTTCCAGTCAAAACAATTGTTTTTCCTTCAAAAAGTTGTTCTTTTTTCTCTTTTTCTTCTTCTATCGGATTTACTCCCAAAACTTTTAATCTTTCAAGTAACTCGAGATTTTTAGGGTTTTTAAAGTATTCAACGATACTTTCGGCCATAACTGTACCTACATCGGGTATCATTAATAATTCTTCTAATTTTACTTCTTTTAATTCATCAATAGAGTGGTATCTTTTGGCTAGATTTTTAGAGGCTTTGGCTCCAATAAATCTAATACCAAGTCCAAAAATAAATTTATCTAAAGTGTTCTTTTTACTTTCTTCAATGGCATTAATTAAATTAGTTACTCTTAAATTTCCCATACCATCAAGTTTAGTTAATTCATATTTATAGTTTTTTAATTCATATATATCTGCAATATTTCTAACATACCCTAAATCATAGAAAGTTTCTAATTGTTTTTCTCCTAATCCATCAATATCCATTGCGACTCTACTCGCATAATGAATAATTTGTTCTAGATTTTTTCCACCACAATTAGCATTTACACAGTAATGTGCCGCTTCACTCTCCTTACGAACTAAAGGTTCATTGCATATTGGGCAATTAGTAATCATTTCAAAAGTTTTGTTTTGTTTATCTCGTCTAGTCAAATCAACTCCTATAACTTCTGGAATAATTTCTCCTGCTTTTCTTACTCTTACATAGTCACCAATACGAATATCTCGCTCTACAATAAAATCTTCATTATTAAGCGTTGCTCTTGATACGGTACTTCCACTAATAATTACTGGATCCATTACCGCATTAGGAATTATTTTCCCAGTTCTACCAACAGTAAAGATAATATCTCTTAATTTCGTTACTGCAACCTCAGCAGGAAATTTATACGCAATAGCCCATTTCGGAACTTTAACAGTATAACCTATTTCATCATATAAATCTAAATTGTCTACCTTTATAACAATACCATCTGTCTCATATGGTAAATTTTTACGTTTTTCTTTAAAACTTTCAATATATGCGATTACTTCATTAATAGAATTACATTTTTTATAATACGGATTAACATTAAATCCTTGATTTTTTAAAAACTCCATTACTTCGCTTTGTGAATGAACATCGTATTTTTCAGGATTTACTAAAGTGTAAGCAAAATGTTCTAATTTTCTCATTTTTGTAATGTTAGCATCTAACTGTCTTAGACTTCCTCCTGCAGCATTTCTTGGGTTCGCAAAAGGTTCTAATCCTTCACTTAATCTTTGTTCATTTAAAGATTCAAAAACATCTTTACTCATATATACTTCTCCGCGTACCTCTAAATCTAATTGTTCTTTTAAGATTTTAGGTAAAACGTTAATTGTTAGCATATTTTTAGTAATGTTTTCTCCAGTTACTCCGTTTCCTCTCGTAGCCCCTAAGACTAAGAGTCCCTTTTCATAGTGAGCGGTAGAGGCAATCCCATCTATTTTTAATTCACAAGTATATGATATTTTTTCTGAAGTAGTTTTTTTAATTCGCAAATCAAATTCTCTTAGTTCATCATAGCTAAAAGCATTAGCTAGTGACATCATCCCGTTTTTATGAACAATCGTATCTAAATCGAGTTTTAAAAAATCACCAACCTTTTTTGTCGGGGTATTATTAAGTACCAAATTCGGATTAGCTTTTTCTAAGGCTTCTAACTCTTTCATTAAGCTATCATATTCTAAATCAGTAGCCGTTGGATTATCTAAAACATAATATTCATAGTTATAGCGATTTAATAAATTAGTTAAATATTCAATCCGTTCTTTGGTATTCATAACCTTTCTCCTATTCTTCTCCACCTCTAATAATAGCAGGGTGAGTTTTCAATATTTTACGCAAACTATTATCTTTTTCAAATAAAATTTGAGCTGTTAAATCGTCTACCGCAATCACAATACCTGCTCCAAAATTACTATGATACAAGTGTTCCCCAACATGAATTTCTCCCAAATCATCTTTATTTTTCTTAACTTCAGTTTTAAAATGATCATTTAATTCTGAATTTGATAAATATTCTGTCAAAAAACGTGATTTTTGATTTTTTACTACTCGGCCATAAATTAAGCGACGTGTAGCACAAGTAAGATATATTCGTTCTTTTGCTCTTGTAAAAGCAACATAGGCAACTCGACGTTCTTCCTCAATATCTGATTCTTCTCTTAAAGCAGGAAAAATTCCTTCTTCTAATGCCGTAACAAAAACAACTTTAAACTCTAATCCTTTTGACGAATGCACCGTTGAAAGAACAACCCCTTTTTGGTTATCAGTATCACCCAAAGACTCATCTAAAATAATTTCATCAAAACTGCATTTCAATTTTTCTTCATTCGTCAAATTTCCGTCTAAAAAATTAGCTTCTACTTTTAAAAGAATGGATTTAAATTCTTCTAAGTTTCCAACTCTATTACTTTCATTATTTTTATCTTCTTCTTCGACCATTTCTAAATAACCACTTTTTTCTAATAAATAGTCATAAAAATCTTGTAATGACAATTCATTAATTTTGGTTTTAAAATCTAAAATCATTTGTTTAAAACCTTGTAAAGCATTAGTCTTACTAGAAGGCGATATAGTATGGGTAAGCGTAATTGCCTCAAGTAAACTAACATTTTTATTAGTCATTACTTCTAAAACTTTCTCAATTGTTTTTTCACCAATTCCTCTAGCAGGTTGGTTAATGATTCGTTTAAAATGATTAATATTATTAGGATTTATAATAAATTTTAAATAACTAATAATGTCTTTTATTTCTCGACGTTTTAAATATGATACTCCACCATAAATGGAATAAGGTATTTTATTCTCAATAAAGGCTAATTCAAAATTACGAGAAATGACATTATTACGATATAAAACAGCGATATCGTGATAATCATATCCTTTTTTGACTAAAGTTTTTATTTCACTTGCCACATATCTTGCTTCATCTTCAAAGTAAAATGCCTCATTGATAACTATATCTTTAAAAGAACCTTCTACTTGACCTTTTAAATTTTTCTTTTCACGATTACTGTTATTCGCAATTAAACTATTGGCTCCTTTTAAAATGGCATTACTTGAACGATAGTTTTGATTAAGAATGATTTTTTGTGACTCGGGATAATCATCTAAGAAAAGATACATATTATCAACAGTTCCTCCAGTAAAGGAGTAAATGCTTTGGTCATCATCCCCAACAACAAATAAGTTTCTTTTTTCACCTGCCAGTAATTTGACAATTTCGTATTGAATATAGTTTGTATCTTGAAATTCATCTACTAAAATATATTGATAATGTTCTTGTAGATTCTTTAAAAATGTTTGATCTTTTAATAACAATTTCTTAGTTAAAACAAGTAAATCGTCAAAATCAACCAAATTATGAGACTTTAAATATTTTTGATAACAATTATAAACTTTTTCTTGTAACGCAAATAATTTAACATTTTCATGTAATTTATAATTGCCAATAACTTTTAAGGCTTCCTTAGGAGAAAAATATTTACGATCAAGATTTTCATCTTTGTAAATTTCATTGATTACTTTAAAAGCATCTTCATCATCAATAATTTCAAAGTCTTTCGTGTATCCTATTGCATCAATACCACCACGTAGTATTTTGGCACACAAAGCATGAATGGTTGAAATATTAATATATTTTGCTTTATCTCCAACAATATTTGCAACTTTTTCACGCATTTCGTTAGTAGCTTTTTTCGTAAAAGTTATCGCCAAAATATTATATGGCATAATATTTTTTTCACTTATCATATATGCGATTCTGGTAGTTAAAACTCTCGTTTTCCCTGTTCCCGCACCTGCGAAAACCATTATAGGTCCTTCTACTGCTTTTACTGCTTCTAATTGTTCTTTGTTTAATTTTTCTAACAAACCTTCCATTTTATCCATATTATTTATTGAAAGATGATTTTAAATTAACAATTCGATTAAAAATCAACTTATTTCCTTTCGATTCATAATCAGTAGTAAAGTAACCATTACGAACAAATTGATATTTATCCATAGGACAAGTATCTTTTAGCCATGCTTCCACAAAGCCTTCTTTAGTTACCCAAGAATTAGGGTTGAGGCGTTCTTTAAAATTTTCACTTGAAACAACACTATCTAAAATAAGTGGCTCAAATAAATTGAAAGTTGCAGGTACAGCAGTTGATGCATCTACAAAATGGATTGTACCATTCGGTTTACGTTCATTAAAGCCAGTACCATTTTTGGTTTTTTCATCATATGTACAATGTAATTCAATAATTTCTCCTTCTTCATCACGAATTACTTCTTCACACTTAATAAAGTAGGCATTCATTAGTCTAACTTCTAAACCTTTAGATAAACGTTTCCAATGTTTATTCGGTTTTTCTTCTAAGAAATCTTCTTTTTCAATATATAAATTACGTGAAAAAGTAATAGTATGTGAACCAAGTTCAGGATTTTCCATATTATTCAAAACGGGCAATTCTTCAACTTTATTTTCTGGATAGTTCGTAATAACCACTTTTAATGGTTCAATAATAGCCATTGGCCGAGCACTTTTCATTTTTAAATCATCACGTAAAAAATGTTCTAACATTTCATAATCAATTGTAGAATTAATCTTTGATAATCCCGTCGATAAAATAAAGTTTTTAATAGCCTCAGGAGTGAATCCACGTCTTCTAAGTCCTGTTAAAGTAGGCATACGTGGATCATCATATCCTTTTACTAACCCTTCATCTACAAGTTGTTTTAAGTAACGTTTACTCATAATCATATTAGTAATACCTAAACGTCCGAATTCAATTTGACGTGGTTTATGTAAAACATCACAATTATTAATTACCCAATCATATAAGGGACGATGGTCTTCATATTCTAAACTACATAGTGAATGAGTAATTCCTTCAAAAGAATCTTGTAATGGGTGAGCAAAATCATACATTGGATAAATACACCATTTATTACCTGTTTGATGATGATTAATATGAATTATGCGGTAAATTACTGGATCACGCATATTAATATTAGGGCTACTCATATCAATTTTAGCCCTTAAAGTTTTAGCCCCATTGGGATAAACTCCATTTTTCATTTCTTCAAATAGTTTTAAGTTTTCTTCAATGCTTCTATTGCGGTAAGGAGAATTTTGACCAGGAGTATTAGTATCTCCGCGATAAGCAGAAACTTCTTCTTGGGACAAGTCACAAACAAACGCTAAACCCTTTTTTATTAAAAGGACAGCCTTTTCATAAGTTTTTTCAAAATAACTTGAGCCGTATACAACAATTTCAGGAGTATATCCAAGCCAAGCTAAATCTTCTTTAATAGCTTCAACAAATTCAACATCTTCTTTTACAGGGTTGGTATCATCAAAGCGAAGGTTAGTTTTGCCACCAAAACTTTTAGCAAGTTCAAAATTTGTAATAATTGCTCGAGCATGACCGATATGCAAATACGCATTAGGTTCAGGGGGAAATCTTGTCAAAATATGATCTACAACCCCAGTTTCAAGTTCATTTTTCATAATTGTTTTTATAAAATTTGATGTATTATCCATCATTTTATCTCACCTCTATTTTTTGGATATTTCGTGCATTAGCATATTTTTTATATAATTCTATCATCATAGTTTCATCTTTTTCTAAATCTTCTTTATTAAAACAAATAATCATAATTAAAACATTTTTCGTATCTATAGTTACTTTAGTACGATCAGTATCACTAGTTGGATTACCAAAAGGTCCTTGATGATCTGTATAAAGAGGAATTTTATCTACATTAATTAATCCTCGATTAATTCCATAATAGACATCATCTTTTATTCCAATTCTAATAGTAACATCACCTACAATTTTATCTTTATCCACAACACAAACACTACGCATTGTTTCAATAGATAAGATGTTACCTAAATCAATAACATCTCCTAGACGATACAAATCATCACCTTTAATTACCCTTCGAAGAAGAGCCTCACAAGCAAGACGCGTATGACTAGGATCTTTACCTAATTTTTTATATCCATCACGTGATGTTTTTAATTTAGGAATTTGAACAATGTCAATTAACGGAACATAATTATAATATTTTTTTTTGATAGTTAACAGTAGCTTATCTACTAACAAAGTAGTACTATTATCTACTTCCATAGTATAAGCAATAACAGAAAAATCAGGTAATTTAGTTAATAGTTCTTCTGCAATATTAATCTTCATTAGTTAAACCTTCGATCTGCATTAAAACACTTTGGTATTCAATTAATTGTTCTTTTAGATAGGTTAATCTTTCATATTTTTCATCAATTTGTTTTTTAAGTTTATTTAATGTCTCATAGATTATTGGTAAATTACTTTCATAATCAATTACCGATAATAACATCTTCAATACTTTTTCATTTTCAGGATTTTGTTTAAATTCATCAATGTGTAATTTGGCCTCTTCCAATGATCTTTCTAATCCATCAATTTCTTCTTGAATCGTTTTTTTAGTCATCTCGATTTCTTCATTAATATATGCAGCATCACTCAAACTATTAATTTTATCTAGTTCATGTTTTTTTTCATCTATCATCTTACTAATTTCTTTTTGATAATTCATAAAACCAATATAGCTCTCAGCAAAATTATGGTATTGATTATTATTATCAATAATATCATGAACTTTCGCATTAAAATCCTCAATAGTCTGAATTTGTTTCTGCATTGACAAATAACGAGTCTGTAATTCTTTATATTCTTCACTTATCGTTTCTTTTTCAATATCTAAAGCCTTTAATCTTTCAGCTTCTAATTGAAGTTTCTTTAAACGTTTTTCTTTTTGATAAGTTTTATTTTCTAAAGAATCAACTGTTAATAATTCTTGAGAAAAAATCAATAATTGATCATCTAAAATTTCTCCTATTTCTTTTTTAGTGTATTCTAAAACACTATATTTCTTAATCTTATCTATTATAATATTTTCATGAATTTCTTTAATTTGTTCTAAAGAAGCCATCATTTCATCAAGATATTTTTCGTGATGAATTGTAAATCTTGTTATTTCTTCTTGAATGTGATTAATGTCAATGTTTTCTATTTCACGATATTTATCAATTAATGATTCACGATCTAAATTTAATTGTGCAATTGTATCTTGAAACTCTTTATTTTTCTTTTCAAAATTTTTCTTGATTGTATTAGCTTTACGATGATTTTCTTTTTTAGTTTTTACACATTCAAATCCTTCACCTCGTAAATAATTTAACATAGCATCTTTTAAGAAGATAATATTTTCTATAATATATGGGGCAACTAGTAGTTTTTCTAATTTCTTAGTATACTTAAGCATTTGTTCTTTATGTTGCTCAACTGTTTGTAACCCAATTTGTTCTAATTCATTTATTTCACTTTCAGTATCTAGTGTTATAATTTCAGTTTGGTGATATAATTCACTTAGGTGTTGTTCTATTTCTTTTAATTGTTTTTCGATAGTTATGTTTTCTTCCAAAGCACAATTTAAATTATCTTTTTCTTGTTTAAGGACCGAAATTTCAACAGCCATATTTTCTAATTCTTGTTTAATTTCTTCATCTCTGGCTTTTTTTATTTCAGTAAATATTTCCCGATATTTTTTCAAATAATAATCTTCAATATTAGTATATTCTAATAGTTTTTCTTCTAAAACTTTTACTTGTTTTTGTAATTCATGAATTTTAGAATTTAATTCACTAGGATTAGGCATTATATATAGCCCCCTTTCTATATTAAATCATTATTTACTTCTTTAGCTTTTTCATCAATAATGGCACATTCTGTAGTTAAGAAAATACTAGCAATACTAATAGCATTGGTTAGACATGTTTTAGCAACACTAGTTGGATCAATTATACCCTTTTCAAGATTAGAACCATAAGTATTGGTTGAAGCATCATACCAATTAACACTATTAATATTACGTAACACCTCTTCTTTATCACAACCAGCATTTTCTAAAATTTGTAAAAATGGGCGAGTTAATGTTGTTTTTAAAATTGAGGCAGCTGGACCTGTAATTTGTAATTCAGCTAATGAATTGGCAAGTTCATAAAACACTTTTCCCCCGCCTTCAATAATTCCAGAATTTATTGCGGCTTTAGTGGCATTTAAAGCATCTTCAGCACGTAAATGTAGTTCCTTAAGGGCTGTTTCAGTTGTTGCACCAACTTTAATAACTGCTGCTATTCCACCTATTTTAGAAATACGATCTTCTAATTGTGTTTTTTCATATGAACTATCTTCAATTATCAATTGTTGCTGTAATTCAGCGATACGTTGTTTTATTTTTTCAGTTTTTCCTAATCCATCAATAATCGTAGTTGTATCTCGCTTAACAATCACTTTATTAGCTTTACCAAGTAATATCTCATATGTAGATTCTACAAAATTACTATTAATGATAGTTGCACCAGTTATGGTTGCTAAATCCTCCAAAGTTTTCCGTTGTTTATCCCCATAATAAGGTACTTTAGTAATAACACAATTAAAAACGCCGCGCAATTTATTTAAAACTACCGTATTTAAAACTTCTGTTTCAATATCCTCACAAATAATTAACATTGGAGAATTTTTGGCAATTGCCACTTCTAAAAAGGGAACGAGTTCATTCATCGCAGTTATTTTATGATCAATAATTAAAATATAAGGATTAACTAATTCAGCCAAACCTTTTTCTTGGTTATTAATTAAATATGGAGATAAATATCCCTTATCATATACATACCCCTTAACAAGGTCTAAATATGTTTCATGTGTTTTTGATTCTTCAACATTAATTATACCATCTTTTCCAACTTCTAAATACGCTTGCTTAATGATTGAGGCAATCTGTTGATTATTTGAAGAAATCAAGGCTATCTTTTCTAAATCATTAATAGTATTGACTTCAATGCTATGTTCATCAATATACTTTAAAAGTAATGGTAAAGTTTGTTCAAGACATTGACGTAAAATAACTGGATTAACACCTTTTTCAATTTGTTTAATTCCTTCAAAAATTAAATTACTAGCAAGAATAATTGCAGTTGTAGTACCATCACCTACCAAATCA
Source organism: uncultured Staphylococcaceae bacterium (assembly GCA_964384805.1). Lineage (GTDB taxonomy): Bacteria > Bacillota_I > Bacilli_A > ML615J-28 > CAG-313 > HGM10611. Next base: position 49,788 of record CAYLLO010000002.1, read on the forward strand.
TTAGTTTTAGTGGCTGCTTCAATTATTAAATTAGCACCCATATTAGCTAAGTGATCTGCCAACTCAATACTTCTTGCTATCGTTACTCCATCATTAATGATTAAAGGATAACCAAAATCTTGTTCAATAATAACATTACGTCCTTTAGGTCCAAGGGTAACACGTGTAGCATCATATAAAATTTTTATTCCCTCTAACATTGCACTTCTAGCACTATTAGAAAATTTAATAATTTTCGCCATAATACACCTACTTAATAACTGCCAAAATATCCTGAAAATTGATAATTCCTAATTCACAATTATCATAAATTATTCTATGCATTTTATTTTCATCAATTATAATTTTATCTCCTACTTGAAGATTAAATTCATTTTGAATAATACTTTCAATTGAATAATAGCAACTATTAGTGTTTAAATAAATGCCCTTTACCGAAGACTCAACATTTATTTTTTTGATTACTACTTTACCAGGCATAGCTTGAATCATTAGGCACGCTCCTTCTTCATCTTTCTTATTAGTCATTATACCACAATTCACCTAAATATTCAAGAATAGATATATTTATTTTATAGCGCAAAAAGGAACAAAAAATCCTTTTTGTCCCTTATAATTAATATTTAATACTATTAATTTTATTACCTTCTATGTCCTTTAAAATAATTTCTTCATCATCAATAATTAAATAGCTATGAGGAGTTTCATTCTTAGGTAAAGAAATCGAACCTGCATTTACACAAATCACACTATTTTTTTCTTTTATGAAACCAGTATGATAGTGTCCATATACCAACACATCTATATTGTTAGGAATATTATCTATATTATAATGATGTCCATGAGTAAAATAAAATGTTTTATTACCTATTTTTTCAACTAGATAATCATCAAAAGGAAACTCCGAAATCATCTCATCAACTTCAGCATCACAATTACCTCTAACTACTTTTAATTTATCTTTTAAATTGTTAAAAATTTTAGATACTTCCATTGGATTATACTCTGCAGATAAACTGTTTCTAGGACCATGATAATATAAATCACCTAACAAAATAATCAAATCTGGTTGTTCATCATTAATAGCTACTAAAAGTTTTTTAGTGTAATATAATGAACCATGAATATCAGATGCTATTAAATATTTCATAATATCTAACCTCGTAATTTATCAATTATTTGCTTAATCATTAGTGCATATTTCTTATACATCTTCTCATCATTATCACATTCAGGTATATGAATAAATAAGGATTTCTCAGGATAATTCAACAAAAGGTGATAATAAATATTATTGCACACAAATGTTCCAGCATCTTGTGATATGGTCACAAAATCGGAAATTTTCGACAAATCAATTTTAGTGTGAAGTTCCTTTTTTTCGCCCTTTATTATTTCTTCATCTTTTTTTAAAACCCCACTATTATCAGCAATACTACAACTTGCAATATTCTTTGCTAATACCTCAATGGTCAATTCTTTACGCATTCTAGCTTCTCCCATAGCAATGATAAAATCATATTCTTTCAAGTTGTAAGTCCCATCTATTTCCTTATAACTTCGATCATATAAAACATCAATTACTAGTTTATCTACATTATCTAAATATTTTAAAACTTCCATTGAATAGTTATTTTGCATTTTATTAAATGGTTTAAAGGCAGTTATTAATACTTTCATATTTTCCTCTTTCATAATACCCCTTAATTATAACATTTTTTATTTATCTCATCAAATATAAAACAATATTTTTAGCATCATTAACTTAAACTATTATTAAGTTTTTTGGTTATTACCTTAATACTAAAATATATAACAAACCAAATAATAAAGTATATTATAATGAAAATTCCTGTAAAAATAGCAATTATTATCCAACTAAATGGTATCCAAGAATTAATCAAATAACAAAAAAGATAAGCAAAATATATGGATGCCAGATGTAAAACTAATGATTTCAGAAGTGACCAATGTTCAATTTGATTAAACACACTAGAACCAGCTTGTATGAAAGCTAAAAAGTATGTTGATATAATCGCTAGAAATACTTGGACACCTGTTAACGAAAACTCATCAATAGTTTCTGCTAAAATTAAATATATTATACCTGCTATTATTGGCCCTAATCCTCCAAATATTGCTCCTCGATGTAAATATGATTTTAAATACTTATTCATTTATATACCTAACCTTTCTTTTACTTTTTTTAATTGTCTTTTCGAAATATAATCTTTATATCCATTTTTTAAAACTACACTTAATGTACCACCAATTGATGAATCAAATTTTTTGATTTTAGTAATATTAATAATACTTGATTGATTTATCTTAATAAAATTATCATCTATTATTTTTTCTATCATATACAATCGTTGTTTTAATAATAATTTGTCTCTCTCTAGATATGCATAAATCTTATTATCTTCAACATTAAATGAATATACTTCACTTAAACTTAAAGGTTTTATTTCTCTTTTGGCATATCCAATCAACTCAGTATTATGTTCAAATACTAATGATTCAATTTCTTCAACTAGTTTCGTTTTACTATGAGAATAGATTATTATTTCTTCAGCTTTTTCAGCATTGATAATATTAGTTACTTTCATATTTTTCCTCCTCGTCAATATTATACTAAAAACCAAAATGAATGACAATACTTATTAAGCATTCGGTCTATTTTTAATCGTATTCGGCACATTTCAACAATTTTTATTGTATGTCAGCTACTCTTATGGTACCAAATATATCATTTTCACTTTTAACTACAATAATTATTATTTCCCATTTAAAAAGCTGATAAAAAACCTAAATTAGGCACTTATCAGCAATTTTATTTTTATACTTTTGTATTTATTTTTGGACATTTGATTTGCTTGATTATTAACTTTTTTTACTGTTTTAATATAACAAGTATAACATTCATTAGAATAAAAACAAAGAAAAATGAAAAGTCAGCAAGCATACTACCTTAAATATTCTGCTTACTGACTTATTTACTTATCTATTAATTTGGTTATTGAGTATCTCTATTTTCTCAATTTCTTGATTGCTAAAGCCAATAAGTTTACTTCTATGCAATATTTCTTTAATAGCTTCTTTAATAACTTTAATAAAAACATCATAGTCTTTATCACTTTGAATACTACTATATAATTTTACTAATTTACCTACTTTATTAATCTTTTCTTCATTTGATAATTTATCATCATATGCAATACACTTACCTAGTTTATTACCTACAAATATAGCAAGTTCATATAAATTTGTTGTTAATTGATTATAGTATTCTTCAGTTCCTTTTTGATATAATTGTTCAATTTTTTGTCCACTTGCATGATAGAATGAGGGGAATTTATTTAGTAGTTCTAATGCTCTTTGTTCATCACCTTTTGCATATAACAATTTAGCTTTATATGTAATAGTTTCTAATCTATAATTTTCGACATTACAGCCTTCTAATATTAAATCACATACTTTAATAATTTCTTTTTCATTTTGAATTAATACATTTGGATTATTATCCGCCATTCCACCTGTTAAAAAGAATAAATAGTTAACCATTATTTCATAATCATTTGGATAGGCAGATCTTGCTTCAATGGTTAATTCTTTTGCTTTATTCCAATCATTATTAATAAACCAGGCATTATGAATTTCTTCTTTAGCTTTCTTGATTTCTTCTTCAACTAACATATAATCATATCCCATTAATTCATCAATCGATACGCCAAAGAAATGTGATATAGGAAATAACAGTGTAATGTCAGGATACGTTTCATTATTTTCCCATTTACTAACGGCGGCGGGTGTAACATTAAAGATTTCCGCTAATCCTTCTTGAGTAATCTTTTTAGCTTTTCTTAATCTTTTGATGTTTTCTGAAATTTTAATATTCATAAATACATTCCTTTCTTAAAGCAATTTTGCTTTTATTATTTGTAATATTGGCCTTAATTACAACGTAAACTAGTTTACGTTAATATTATATCATCAAAAAAATGTATTTACTACCCACTGGTAGTTAACCATATATTAACTAAAAGTTAAGTTTTTAATTATTGCTAAATTTAATGGCTCAAATCCAATCAACGGACTAAATTTCCAATATTTATAATTGTAATTCATAATACAAGAATTCATTATCATCAGTTTTACCCACTAGTTTAAAACCTAAACTTTCAAATAAATGCTTGCATCTTAAATTTGTACAATCAATTCCCGCATATAGTCTATCTGGAATCATATCAAATATTCTACCTTTGTTGTCTATTAAATACTGAATTATTTTTTTACCAAATCCTTTATTTATATATTTAGGGTTAATTAGGATTGGATTTATTCCTAGCACCTTCTTATTATCTCTTTCTGATTCAAAATAATTAATGACAATGAGTGCTACTTTTAAATCACCTTCTTCAACAACAACTATTCTATCAAATATACTTCCTGTTCCATCTGGATTATCAATATACCATTGGTATAATTTTGAAACACTTTCACCGAATAATGCATATTTATGAACATCATTATAATATTCTGAATAATCTTTAGACGACCATTCTTCTAAATCAAAATCTATTTTTTTATCATATAATCTAAAATTAAGCATGTTGTTAATCCGTCCTTTTTATTAAATTATACTTACAATTTTACTTTTAAAATACTTGCTTTCAAATTCTTCATATTTTATTAACTTGTATGCTGCTCTAGCATAATCATAATGTTTACAATCTATATATTGAATTATCAAATTTTGAATATACCTTGCTTGCCTATATTCATCTAGTTCTTTATTCCAATCTTCGAACGAACCCATTAATACATTTGTATTATGATATTCTTTTAACCTTTCCTCTTTATCATTTACATTTAATACATTTGAGTAATACTCTAGGAGTTTAAAACTATCTTCAAGTACACTATTATCAATTATATTATATTTAAAGTTAAACGATATTAAAGAGACATAATAGCAAAGCTTAAACCATTTTATTATTTTATAATTATCAAATTTTTCAATTATAAATCTCATTTTATCTAAAGCATCTTTTTTTATTTCTTTATTCGTATTTAATTGATGACTATATGTTGCAGTTCTTAAAACATTAAAAGTAATATTAACATTTGATTCATCAATAACTAGTTTATTCATTATCTCAAAATATAAATTATCCCAATACTCTCCATAACCACCATTTATTAATGTTAATCTTTGGGTACTATCTACTAATAAAAGCAATTTATATTTTAGCTCTTTATTCACCAAAAAAGTTTCAAATTTTTTATGGTTATTATATGTTTCATTTGCTTTTCTTTGAAGTGCATAGTTATCTGATATATTCCAATATGCCCACATTATTAATTCATCATTTATACTATCGATAGTTAAAAAATCTTCTAGCAATTCACATACTTGTTGTTGACGTTCATTCGATTTATTTAAATTATTACACGGATTTTTATAGTCAGTTAATTTATAATATTGATCTATAACATTTTTAATATCTTTAGAATACATAGTAAACTCCTCTAATATGTTTTATTTTACTACATTTCTCCATTTATTTCTACTAAAAAGCCAGTTAGCTTTTTATACTTTTACTAAGTTCCTAACTGGTTTTTTAATTAATTATAATATTGTGCTTGTGCATTCCATAGTTCAAAGTATTTTGAATTCTCATCTTTCACAAGTTCATCGTGATTTCCTACTTGAACAAGATTACCTTCATGAAGTACTGCAATCTTATCACAAAATCTACAAGATGATAATCTATGAGAAATATAAATAGCTGTCTTATCTTTAACCATCTCATTAAATTTGTTATATACTTCTTGTTCTGATATTGGATCAAGGGATGCTGTTGGTTCATCTAAAACTACAAATGGTGCATCTTTATATAAAGCTCTTGCAATTGCAAGTTTTTGTTTTTCTCCCATTGATAATTCAATGCCATCATTATCATATATTTTACTAATAATTGTTTCTATACCATTGGGTAATTTTTTTAACTTTTCACCAAATCCCGCTTGTTCTAAACACTTAACCACTTTATCCTTATCCCCATTTAATGAACAAGATACATTATCATTAATTGAAAATCCAAAAATATAAAAGTCTTGGAATACAACCGAAAATATTGATTGATATTCATCATAATCATATTTTTTAATATCAATGCCATTTAAAGTAATTACACCTTCAGTTGGTTCATATAATCGTGAAAGTAATTTAATTAATGTAGTTTTACCACTACCATTCATTCCAACTATTGCTAAACGTTCACCAATTTTAAATTTAAATGATACATTCTTTAGCGCCCAAAAGTCCGTTTTAGGATATTTGAATGATACATTTTTAAATTCAATTTCATATTCATTATCACTTCTTTTTTCAATCGGTAGTGTTCCCAAATATCGATCATCTGGTAAATCATAATAATCAAATAGTAATTTTAAGAATTGATTGTTATAAACTAATCCACCAATATGATTAACTAAAGATGAAACACCAGTTACAAATCTTGTGATTGTAGCAACATAAAGCATAAAATCACCAACCATTATTGATTTGGTATATATTTTTCCTGCTATATAAATCATCACAACTATTGTTTGTAATATATCAAATGTTTTCAATATTATTGCAGTTTTAGTTTGAATTCTATTAGCTTCTCTAATATAAAAATCTTTTTCTGCAATTCTTGCTTCAATATCATGTATAACATCATTTATACCATTTACATATGAACTATAACCATAAGTTGACATCGTATTCATTAAAAGAGTATTGTCTTTTTCTAATTGCTTATATAAATCATTTATTTTCTTTTGACATTTAATCAAAATTATCATACTCATCGTAATACTTAAAACCATGACTAAAATAATAACAATAAATGAATATGGACTATTAATAAAACCAACTATACCTTTATATTGGATTTGACTATTAGTTATAAATAGTGATATCGTTAAAACTATAGCAGTTATTATGTTCACAAAAGCATAAACTAATGCCTGTGCTACATACATTAAACGATTTATACCTGCTCCTGTTGCATTTTGATAGTTATAAATTTGTTGTTTCATTTTTTCAACATCACTATCTTCTAGATATGTATATTTCATTTTATTTTGATATTCTAACATATTAAATGCAATAGAATGATAAGCATAATTATTATGCAATGAATACTGAACATTAATTATTTTTCTAATAATCGATAATATTAAAAATCCAACAATAGTAATTAATACTAACATTATCAATCTATCTAAATTTTTTGTTGCTGCCAATTCATTAACAATTAATGCAGACATATAAATCGGAAAATATGGTACTAAACAATCAATTATAGCTCTTATTATAGACCACTTCATGAATTTTGGACATATCTTAAATAATAATTTATATCCACGAACTATTAATAAAAAATTTGATTCTTTTTTATTCATTTTGATAGTCCTCCTTATAATATTTGCTTTGAACATCGAATAATTCTTTATATCCTTTCCCGAGTGTAACTAATTCATCATGACTACCGAGTTCAGCTATCTTTTTGTCTTTAAGGAATATAATCCTATCACAAAATCTTGTTGAAGCCAAGCGATGTGAAATAAATATTGAGGTTGTATAATTAGCTATTTGGTTATACTTTTGATACATTTCACTTTCAGCAATAGGATCTAGTGCACTTGTTGGTTCATCCAAAATAAGTACTGAATGCTTTTTATAAATAGCCCTAGCTAATATTAATTTTTGTATTTCACCACCGGAAAGCTCTATACCATTTTCAAAAACTCTTTTATTAATGGGAGTTTTTTCTTTTTCTGGTAACAACATTACTTTTTCATACAAACCTGATAATTTTAAACATTCCATTAATCTATTATAATCTTTTTCTTCCTTAATACAAATATTATCTTCGATTGAAGCGGGAACGATTGAATTAACCTGACTAACATAACTAAACATTGAATATAATTCCCATTTATTATAATCCAATATATTGTGTCCATTTAATATTACTTCACCTTCAGTTGGTAAAAGTAATCCACACATTAACATTGTTAAAGTCGTTTTCCCAGCTCCATTAAGCCCTACAACTGCAAGTTTCTCTCCTGCTCTAATTTTCAAATTAATATTTTTTAATGTATAATCTTCATTTTGAGGATATTTATATGAAACATTTTTAAATTCAATTTCAATAGGATTATCAAGTTCAGCTTTTAATCCCCCTTCTTCTTTTAATACATTAGGAATATCTAAGTATTCACGTAAATGTGATGTTTGAATTGAACCTTCATAAATTTCACCCCATGAATTGATTATACTAACTAATAATTCAGAAATGGCAGTAACAGCTGAAAAGTTTAAAACAAACTCTGATGCATTTAACTCTCCATTTAAAACCATTTTTATTAAGAAAAAATACGCAAATCCATCTCTCAAAAATACCATTATATAACTTACTAATGCCACCATAAAACTTCTTCTTTCAGTTTCATAATGTTCCTCAACAGTTTGTTTCATTAATTTTTTTGTTAATTGTTTAAAATAACCAACTAAACTAAATAATCTAATATCTTTACCACAACGATAATCTCTATTTACATAGTAGTTTAAGTAACTCATTTTTTTATTAGTTATTGCTCTTTTTTTCCAAGTTTTACCATTTTGATTTTTCTCCCATTTTAGCATAAGGTAATTAAATATTACCCCAACAATTACAATTACCATTATCAAAGGATTAATAAAACTTACAATAGTTCCAAATAAAATAAATGCAAGTATTTGATACACAATGTAAGAAAAACGAATTGGATAATTAACACCAGCTGTATGGTTATTTTGAACAGCTTGTCTAGCATAATTTTCTTTTTCCTTAAAATCTTTTTCAAGAGTTAAAAAATAATCTCTTCTAAGCTCAACTTTTGAAAATTGCGCTCTTAATCTTCCACAAATAAGCAGTACTGCTGAATCAGTTTTATTGTCAACTATTGATTTAATAATATCTATAATATACTGAATTACAAGTATTAGCAATATTCCTAAAACAATTTTTTCAAAGTCAGAAAATTTTGAAAACAAATCAATAACATAAGAAGGTAAATATACACTAATTGCTTTTGCTATTAAACTAATTGGTATTATTAATAAACCTGAAAGTACCAAGAACTTATCATATTTCCATATATTTTTATAAGCATAAATAACATTTGAAAATAGTCCATACTTAGGTTTATCTTTTTTTGTTTTATTTTTCTTCATAAATATAACCTCCGAATCTATACATTTATATTATACTTATTAATTTTAATAATTTAAAAAACGTGCACGAAATGTCGATTATTGTGCACGAAATTTTCTATAGTGGTAACATTACTTCAGTTGCAAAAACACCTTCTTCATTTTGACGATTAATGTACCCATTATATTTATTAACAATATTATCTACGCGAATTAGTCCAAATCCATGCGAATTAGATTCTTTTGTAGTATGATAAGTCTTTCCTATTTTTTTAATCTTTCCACCATTGGAATTTTGAACAGAAATATATAATTGCTCTTTAAATATGTCTACATAAACTCTTATAAATCTATCACTAGGATTATCCAGTTTCATACAAGCTTCAATAGCATTATCAAGCAAATTACCAATTATGACGCATAAATCAATTTCTAATATTTTTAACTCTTTTGGAACAATAGCTTTTGCGTTAACATTGATTTTTTTTGATTTAGCAAGTGATATCTTACTATTTAAAATTGCATCAACCATTACATTACCTGTCTTAATTACTCTATCGACTATTGTTAAATCTTTATCTAAATTATTTAAGTATTGTTCTAATTCTTTTGTCTTTTCCATTTGAAGATATGCTTTCATAGTCTGTATATGATTATGATAATCGTGTCTCCATCCTCTCATCGTTCGATACATATTTTCAACTTCAGCATATTGTTTATTTATTAGATCATTTTGGTATTTAGTGATTCTTTTATCTATCATTTTACCAAATAAAAAGTTAAATAAGCCCATAAATTATACGCCTCTATAATAACTGATAAATGCTTTATTAACATCTTCAAAATTATTTTTTGCCATTGGTATTTCTTTATTATCATCTAGTACAACATTATTCTTGCTTATTGATTTAACGTATTTAAGATTAACAACATATGAACGATGAGGCACAATAAAACTATTATCAAGTTCTTCCACAAATTTATTTATACCTATTTTTACTGTATATTCTTTTTCATCAACTGTATAAATACTTAGATAATGCCCAAATGATTCAACATATATAATATCAGCTAATTTAATAATAATGTTTTGTCCATCAACTTTAATTATTATATTTGTTTCTTTCTTTAATAGTAAATTAACCGCTTTATCTAGTACTTGATGTAGCTTTTCTTTTGATACAGGTTTCATTAAATAGTGTAAAGCTGATACATCATATCCCATTGACATATAATCAACAAAGCCTGTTATAAAAATAATCTGTACTCTTTCATTATCTTTACGTACTTTTTGAGCTAGTTCAATACCATTGATTTTATCCATTTCAATATCAAGGAGTAAAATATCATATTCTTTATTATCTTCATAATCAAATAAAAAAGATTCAGCATTATGAAATGTTTTAATATTTAGTTTTTCACTTTTTTTCCATAATTTAATAATTGTTAGTAAGTATTCTCTTTGAACTTGTTCATCATCAATTATCGCAATATTATAATTCATACTAAATTTGTCGAGCAAACAACTTATTGTCTACACTTCTCCTTTCATTTTATACTATTTTAAAATATCATAATGTGGTTAGTATAAATATTAGAACAAAATTGAGGATATTTAACTTGACATTTATAATTATCTATCAAGGTGACAAAATCAATTTCATATAAATATTCATAATTATCTTTTGTAAATTCTCTAACTAAATATGTTTTTCCTACTTGTTTTGCTATATATGTCATTAATGTTATAAATGTTTTAATATGCTTATTTTCCTTCTAATTTAATAATTCATTGATTAATTTTCTTTTTATAATAAGCAACCTAAAGACATTTATATCATAACGCAGTTTCGAAAAAAATGCAAATTTTATGTACAATATATTCAGAAAAAATATAAAAAGACTATTCCTTTAAAATTGATCCACATCATCATTTAGATAAGACATCAGCATTTTCACTCCAAAATAAAACCCTGCTACAACCCTTAAAATGAGTGCTAAAATCTGCGATTGTTTGTTTATGTAATATTTGTTTGATGATTTTACTTTTTAAATTATTTTAACACATCATAAGTTGTGGAACAATGGAACTGGTTGATACTTGATTTTCTTATAGGTATACAAATAATAAATTTTAATTAATTAAAAATAACTATTCCTATAATTCCTAGTACCTGTATATAGAATGATGAGTTTATAAGAAAAAAGCTAGCTAACCATTTTATTGGATAACTAGCTTTATTTATTAATTATAATACTCAGCTTGATCCATAAACATTTTTCTATATAGCCCTTCTTTGTTTTTCATTAATTCATTATGAGTTCCTATTTCAACAAGATTATATCCATCAAGCACTAGTATTTTATCACTAAATATGCAACTTGACAAGCTATGTGAAATAAACAATGTTAATCTGACTGTTTTGTGATATATTCAAAATAGTAGTTTTATGAAATTTACAATTTTATCATGTTTATAAATTTAAATTTTTTTGTACATTATTTTGTGGTTGTTAATAAAATCTTTTATGGTAATTTGTTCTATTTCACCCCAAAACCTCAAAGGATTTTACAGAACCAGTAGTTGTAAAATAAAAAGCCAGATAACCTTTTTGTGGAGTTGTTAACTGACTTTAATTGGTTATTATTTATAAATATATGCTCCTACTGTATTAATAGTATTTTCATCATATTTTAACCATCCATCTTCTAATGCTTGATCTACTATGTAGCCTCGATTAATGTCCGAACATTCTTTCAATAATGTTATGATTTCTTCTTTTAAATTAGTTAAAATTTCATTATTTTTATTGAATGATTTTCTTTTATTTAATATTAAGACATTAGGTATTACAACATCATTATCATTTTTCAAATAGCCATAATTAATTAACTGATTTATATATCCTTTTTCACATTCATCAATTTTTCCATTACATACTAACCATAATGTATATGCATCATTATAATTTATATTTTCAGGGGTTTTGTTATATAAATCTTTTACATAAAACTTATATTGTCCATAATGTATATCTAACTTAATATCTTTTTCATCCTCATATTTATACCCGTGTAAACCAACAAAATTAGGTACAGTAAAATCCACTGGATGTTCATATCCTGTTAAAGTCCAAGCACCATCATCTGGTCTTTGAGGCCTATCATCCTTGTAACTAACAGAACTATTTACAAACTTGCCATTTTTTGTTTCAAGCAATAAAAAATCAAACACTTTTACAAGTAAAGTCCATTTAGCATTTACATATCCTATATACTCAAAATTAACTTTTCCTGTATCTTCTTTAATAAACAAATCTATCATTTCACATATTTTATATGTTATTTGCTTTGATACTTTAGTGTTTATTTCATATTGTTTGAATTGTTCTTCTTTACTTAAAATTTTAAAATTAGTTTCATATTTATTTCCAATCTTTTTTAACAACTCCTCTTTACATAAAAATTCTAATTCATCTTCCATATAAGGAAGCGCAATTCCTAACTCTAATGCAAGTTGTTCAACAGTTTGAGGATTTTCGTATACTTCTAAAAAAATATTTTTGTATAATAAATGCGTAATAATTGACCATGGTTGTCCCTTTTTACCATCTTTGCCATTCATTACAAAACCAATATTTTCAGGATTATAACTTCTTTTACCAAACTTTCTTGTCATGTTCATACCTTCTTTCAATACATTTCTAGCTCTATGCAAACGTTGATGTATTGCATCAACCGAAAGATCTTGTGATTTTGCAATGTCTTTTATACTTTTGTTTTCTAAATAATAAGCAACTATAATATTACGGTATTCACTTTTTATAAACGCTAACTCCCTTCTTAAAAGTGCTAACTGTTCATCGTATATCATTTCATTTATGACATTAGTTGTATCGTCAACGATATCTTTATCATAAATGTCGACACTATTAATATTTTCTCTTCTAATACGTTTCTTAGTTGCCCATTTAGAATAAATATTACGTGCTATTTGCCATATCCAAGCAGAATAATTATCGGGAACTGTACCTTTGTTTAAACCATTAATTACATTTAATGCAATATCTTGAGTTAAGTCTTCTGCATCTAACCTATTAGTTGTCTTTTTTAAGCAGAAATAAAATATCTTTCCCATATAATTATCAACAAAATCTTGAACTAACTTATCACGCACATTCGTATTATCTAACATTATCTCACCATCTTTCATATATATAGTGTATGAATTTCCAATTTACTGACACACTTTTTTTAATTATTTTATCATTAACACTATTATCTCCTATAGGTTTGAGTCGTAAATTAATGGTTCGAGTCTATGGCAATATGCACAACAAAAAGTGTTAAATGTATCTTTTTGTAGCAATAATCTAATTTTATTTATGCAACAAAAAATTACTTGTCATACTCTATCCTAAAATAATCAAGATAAACTTTAAATTGATCTTGGGCTGTAAAACACGTATCAATCAAGTATCCTTTTTCTTGTTCCCATTCTTTTAGTCCTCTATAGTAGAACATCTTTAGTTTTTCATCTATTATAAAAGGAACAATGTTATTTTTAAGACATTCCTTAAACATTAAAAGCCTACCTACTCTTCCATTACCATCCTGAAAAGGATGAATATATTCAAATCTATAATGAAACTCAATTATATCATTTAATGTTTTATTATTAATACTGTTATACCATTCAATTAAAGATTTAACTTCATATTCAACTTTTTCGGGACTTGTAGTTATTCTTCCACTGACTTCATTAGGAAATTTTTTATAATCACCTACAGCAAACCAACTTTTTCTACTATCAGTTGTCCCATTTTTCAAAATAAAGTGAAGTTGTTTTATTAAATTTTCAGTAATATTAAACTTAGCCTTATCTATAATTAAATCAATACATCTAAAATGATTTGCAGTTTCAACAATATCATCCACATTTACAACTTCATCGGTTAAACCAATTGTGTTAGTTTCATATATATATCTTGTTTGATCATGTGATAGACGGCTTCCTTCGATATGATTAGAATTATATGTAAATTCTATTTGAACTTTATGATAAATTCCGCCTTTAAGTTTAGATTCTTTTTCTAATTTTAAAATATCAAGTAATGTTTTCTTACAATTATTAACTCTTTCTTTTCTATCCGGTTTAATAGCATCACTTGGTATCATCCAAGTTTTACCAACAAGCATTACACCTGGAATTCTACCTTTTGAACAATAATTTCTAACACTTCGTTCTGATAAGAACCACAATTTTGCTATTTCTGTTACACTTAAATAACTCATATTAACACCTCTAGTTACTATTATTATACAACATTATCAGCAAAATATCAACCTTTTATCTTTTGTTTTTTTGTTTTATTTTGCCGATAAAGGTAGTCCAAAATATTATACAATTAATAATAAAAGACAAAGTTAGTTTTTTAACCATACTAATTTTGTATGGTAGGTTAGTCATTATGAATGATATAAATTATGAGCAACAATACAGATATCCTTTTTAATAGTCAACTAGCCAATTAATGCATTATTATTCTCTTAATATAATAATTCCATTATATGTACAATACATTTTATTATTTTCAGTACATAATAATTGTTTATTTAAAAAATTATCAATTACTAATCCTTTAACTATCGCAAAAGTACTTACTAAATAATCCAATTGATTTTCTAAATATAACGGAATATAAGATTTTAATAGTTCTTTAATTTCTTTCCCCATTTCAATATAACTATTTCTTAATGATTCATATTTTTCACTTAATAAAACTGAATTGATCTTAAATAAATCTTTTTCTTCTATAATTGGTACATTAAATTGCACTTTATTATTAACAATGTCAATAAAACCTTTTTCTAATGCATCATTAATAAATCTATTAAGAATTTTGTTGTTCATGACATCTTCTTTATTTTCATTTAATTTATTATAAGCATTATAAATAGACCCATAGTTTTCTTCACCATTTAATGCTACTTCTTCATAAATTACATCATTAGAATCAGATGATGAAAATGTATATCCATAACATGATAGACAATCAAATCCATGAACACTAATTTTATCTATATTTTCACCTTCAACCATTGAAAAGTCCCAATTCCCTCCATCAGGTCTTTTAGTATGATGATATTGATGATAACATCTACATTCTAAAAAAAACATTGTATAAAGCAATAAACTCCACATTAATTTATCCTTATCAAGATTCGACATATGTAAATATTCCTTATATTTATCAATATAATTTGTAGTAAAATCAATTAAGTCTTTACTGATAATTTGTGAATATTTTTTCTTTATATTTTCTATTTCACTTACTATATTTTTATTAATAAAGGCAAAGTTTGTAATATACTTATTTCCTTCCTTTTTTAACAATGTAACTTCAACTAATCTATCAACTATTTCTTCAACATATGGTCTTGCAATTCCTAATTCTAATGAATAATCTTCAATAGTACATGGATTATCATACGAATGATATAATAAATTTTTATGTATCATAGTTGGCGTTTCCATACAAGGATTGAATTTTCTACCGTTTCCCATCATTGAACTTTGAAAATCTTTTGGTACATATGCTTTCTTTCCATTTAGTTTTCCCATATCTAAATACTCCTTTAACTTATATCTAATATCTGATAGTCTTCTACAAACTGTCCCAAGAGGTAATTTTAATTCTTCTGCTATGAACTTTAGAGTTTTATCTTCTACATAATAAGCGTAAAGTATTTCTGTGTAATCTTTACTTAATAGTTTAATGGCTTGATTCATTCTTCTTATCTTTTCAACTTCAAGCATTTCATCAAGAGCTGACGCAGAATCATTTGCATCATCAATATCTTCTTTATATTCAATATTTTTTCTATCTTTAATAGTTTTTCTTAAATACATGTTATATTGATTTTTACAAACACCCCATATATAATAATCTAAATTATCAATACGTGCACCTTTATCAATATTTTGAATTATTTCTAATAGGATTGTTTGTGATAAGTCTTCTGCATCCATTCTACTATTACATCTTTTAACACAATAGAAAAATACTTTACTAACATAATCAACTACTTTTTCTTTTAACTCATCTTTGTTCATATTATTATTCATACTTTTTACCTCTTCACTTATATAGTTGCAAAAGTTATAAGTTTATTCGCATATTTCTTAAAATACTATTTTTATAATTTATTTCCACCATTATATCTTATAAATTCAGTTTTTATTGGAGCTAAAGGTTCGATTCTTGACAAGTCTCCAATAGTTGTATTTACAACTATTGGTATGTACAACCAAAAGTTTTTTAATTTAATAAAAAAAGAGTTACAAATTAACTCTTGGATATTCTAACCATTTTGGGCAAAAATACCCTACAAAATCAAAAAAATGGAACTAGCTTATATTAACACTTTTATTTAATCAAAAATGCCATATATAAAGGAATTGTATTAATGCCATTTGTAGTTCCTATATTAGTA
>CAYLLO010000003.1:0-65844 GCA_964384805.1 uncultured Staphylococcaceae bacterium
CTCTAGCTCTTCTTAAATCACCTTTTCTATGTGGTCCATCTAATACCATTTGATCCCCAGTGTAAGCATGAACTGTAGTCATAATACCTGATTGGATTGGTGCATAATTATTTAATGCATTAGCCATTGGAGCTAAACAGTTAGTAGTACATGAAGCAGCAGAAATAACTTGGTCTTCTGTAGTTAATGTTTTATGGTTTACATTATAAACAATAGTTTTTAAATCTTTACCTGCAGGCGCTGAAATAATAACTTTTTTGGCTCCAGCATTGATATGAGCCATAGATTTTTCTTTAGAACAATAGAAACCAGTACATTCTAATACTACATCTACATCCAATTCTTTCCAAGGACAATTAGCTGCATCTTTTTCAGCATAGATTTTAATTACTTTACCATCTACAGCAATCCATCCTTCTTCTTCTGAACAAGTTACTTTATCTGCTAAAGCATATCTTCCTTGAGCAGAATCATATTTTAATAAGTGTGCTAACATTTTTGGACTTGTTAAATCATTAATGGCTACAATTTCATAACCTTCAGCACCAAACATTTGTCTAAATGCTAAACGACCTATACGTCCAAATCCATTAATTGCAATTTTTACTGACATTTTTAATTTCCTCCTATTGAAATTTTACGGGTGTATTATACCATATTTTTCTTTTTTAAACAACAAAAATGTCCTATAATTTATGAATCTCTAGTTTTTGACAATATTATTAACAATAAACGAACAACTTCATAAAAAAGCCATATTATATTTAAAACAATTCCAAATGCAGCGTACCATTCATAATTTTTATCTAAACCTGTTTGTACGATTTCATTGGCATTATCTAAACTAATAACTGTATAAATAGACGAAATAATTACCATTATAATTGAAATCCCTAATGATAAGTTATTATTACCAAAAAACATCAAATAGATATCAGGCAAGAAAATGGAAATAATACCGAAAACTAAGGTACATATAACAATTCCTAATAAAATAACATACATGATTTTTTTGAATTTTCCATTTACTTTAAATAGACCACTTGTATAAAGAATTGCTCCTCCTAAGAATATTGCAACCGTAATCAATAAAGCAAGTCCTAAAATTGCTCCTGCTTCAGATACTCCTAAAAAATAGAATAAAAGTGCCGCTAAACCACTAATTCCCAGTCCTTCAGCTATCGCATATGGTATCGCAAGTATTTTGGCAGTTTTTGGACTAAAAGACATAACTAAACTAAGGATAAAAACAATAATAGGTGAAATAGTATATCCAATTAATACTATATTTTCTGTTACATTATTAACTCTAATAAAAGACATACCAATTAATCCTGTAATCAAAGTAATTACTAATAATAAAATTGTTTTCAACCCCACACCTTTCATATTAGCGGTATTATTACTTTCATATGGTAAATCAACTGCTCGATTAAAAACATAATTATTTCCAAACTTTGTCATATAATTCCTCCTATATAATATTATGATTATTTTATGGTAAAATATGTATTATAACAAAACGCTTGTGTCATCATCTAATGAATCTAATGCCCCAATAGATTTTAATTTATCAAATGTAGTTTTATTTAATTTAGTACGTTTTTGAACATCTTTTTTCGATGTAAAAGGATATTCATTTCTAGCATCTACTACCGATTGAGCAGCAGCTTCACCTAAAGCACTAACAGCTGTAAATGGTAAGTATAAAGACTTTTTATCATCTGACAAAATAAAATTTTTAACTTCCGATTTATTAATATCAACTTGTTTAAAAGAGTACCCTCGTAAACACATTTCTAATGCAATTGCAAGTTCATCAACTAAATCAAGTTCGCGTTTTTCAGCAGTTTTAGCTTCCTTTTTGACATTAATTTCATTAATTTTATTTCTAATCGCATTTTTCCCTGCTGAAAATACATCAACATCGAAAGCACAAGCTCGACATGAAAAATAAGCAGCATAATAATAAATTGGTCGATGGACTTTAAACCATCCAATACGTAAAGCCATAATAACATACGCCGTAGCATGTGCTTTAGGAAACATATATTGAATTTTAAGACATGATTTAATATACCAATCAGGTACATTATGTTCACGCATTAATTGAATTTGTTCTTCTGACGGTTGTCTATCTTTTTTACGAACTGCTTCCATAATTTTGAAGGCATCAGAAGGTTCCAATCCTTTATACATTAAATAAGTCATAATATCATCACGACATCCAATAACATCTGAAAACGGAATTGGTTCATTAACAAAGTTACGTCCAAGTACTAAGTCTTGAGCATTACCAAGCCATACATCAGTCCCATGTGATAATCCAGATACTTTAACTATTTCATCAAAATTTTTAGGTTTAGTATCTTTTAATAATTCTCGAACAAAGTTGGTTCCAAATTCTGGAACTCCGATAGTGCCACTTGGTAAA
This sequence comes from uncultured Staphylococcaceae bacterium, assembly GCA_964384805.1. Taxonomy (GTDB): domain Bacteria; phylum Bacillota_I; class Bacilli_A; order ML615J-28; family CAG-313; genus HGM10611. The sequence continues at coordinate 2,435 of CAYLLO010000003.1, forward strand.
TGATCTCCATCTTCTCCGTTCAAATGTAAAGCCTCTTTTGATTGAAACAATGATATTACATCTTTATCAGAAAGTGGAATATCTTCTACTTTAGAAAAAGGAAATTCATCAGGATATTTTTCGACAAAATCCATAAGATGACGAATCATCGTAGGATCATCATGACCCAAAATATCTAGTTTTAGCAAATTAGATTCAAAACGATGATAATCATAATGTGAAGTACGCCATGTAGAATCTACTGAATCAGCTGGATATTGTACAGGTATTAAATCAGTATATTCCATAGTATCAGGCACAACAACAATTCCTCCGGGATGTTGTCCAGTAGTTCTTTTTGCTCCTTCTAATCCTGCCGCAATACGCTTAATTTCAGCTTCCCTTAAAACTTTACCTTTATCTTCCAGATATCCTTTTACATAACCATAAGCAGTTTTAGCTGCAACAGTTCCTATCGTTCCTGCTCTAAAAGAATGATCTATCCCAAAAACTTCTCGGCAAAACAAATGTGCTCGTTCTTGATAATCTCCAGAAAAGTTTAAATCAATATCAGGAACTTTATCACCTTTAAATCCTAAAAATGTTTCAAATGGAATATCTACTCCATCATGATTTAACGAAGTACCACAAACTGGACAAGCACAATCTTCTAGGTCGATTCCAATCATAACATTATTTACCTTTTCAATAATATGTTTAGGTGCATCAATATTTTCTAATCCTTTAAAAGCCGAAAAATGACAATTTGGACACACATAGTGTGGTTTTAATGGATTAACTTCCGTAATTCCCATCATAGTCGCAACAAAACTACTTCCTACTGATCCCCTACTACCAACAATATACCCATTATCATATGAATTTTTAACTAGCATATGCGAAATATAATAAACGCTCGAAAAACCATTACCAATAATACTATTTAATTCTTGTTCAAGTCTTCCAACAACATATGAATTTAAATTTTCTCCATAAATTTCTTTCGCACGTTTATATGAGATATCACGTACTGCTCCTGCCATCGATGGTACTCCATATTTAGACATAAAGTCATCTCTTGGAGTAAATAATTTATCAGGAAATAAATCAAATTCTTCAATCATATCAGCAATTTTATTAGTATTTTCTACAACTATTTCGTATACTTTATTAGTAGGTAAAAAACTAAACGATGTAAGCATTTCAAGAGTTGTTCTAAAATACATAGGAGGGGCTTTAGTTGCCTTAGCTAAATCATGTAAACCTCCAATACCAGGACGAGCAACAGACATATAAATTTCTCGATATTTTCCATCTTCTGCTTCTAATTGATGAACATCTCCAGTAGCAACAACTGGAATTCCTGCTTCATCTGCAGCAGCAATTATTGACATAATTGCTTCCTTTATATGTTCTCTAGCAATTTCTTCACCTGCAGATTCAACTAAATGTTCATAACAATCTAATGGCTGAACCTCTACATAATCATAGAATTTAATTGCTTTTTGTAAATCTTCATAAGATTTTTCATAAGCAATTTTAAAAATTTCTCCATTATAACATCCACTACCAACTAATAATCCTTCACGATACTTACTAAGAACAGATTTTAAAATCCGTGCTTCTTTATAAAAATGAGTAGTATGACTATCTGAAATAATCTTGTAAAAATTTTTAAGTCCTTCACGATTCTTAACTAAAATATTAATATGATAAGGTATTATATATTTAAATGCTTCATTAGAATCAGTAATAGAATTAATATCTTTATAATTGTAAATACATCTTTCATTTAAATCGCCCAACATTTTTAAAAATACATTGGCAGTAGAGTGAGCATCATACAATGCTCTATGTTGCTGTTCTAAATCAACTTTTAATCCTTTAGCAACATCTTTTAAATTAAAACGTTTTAAAATATGACTATACATTGCTTTAGCCATTTGTAAAGTATCAATACATGGATAATCATGTCTATATAAACCAAATTTTTTTAGTTGATAATACAAATGTCCTATATCAAATAATGCATTATGAGCAACTAAAATTGAACCTTCGATAAATTCAACAAATTTCGGTAATACTTCTTCAATAGTTGGAGCATTAGCCAAATCATCATTGGTAATTTCGGTAACATTCGTAATTACTTGTGATATTCTTCTAGAAGGACATACAAAAGTTGAAAATTCATCAATTTTTATTCCATTTTTAATTTTTACTGCTCCAATTTCAATAATTTCATTAAATCTAACACTAAATCCACTTGTTTCAAAATCAAATACCACAAACGTTGCATCTTTTAATAGGATATCATCATCTGTTAAGTTAATTAAATAAGCATCATCATTAATAAAATATCCCTCAACACCAGCAATTGGTTTAATATATTTTTCAGGATTTTTTTTCTTTAATTTAGCACAATAACTAAATAATTCTGGTAAAACATGACAATTGGCATGGTCAGTAACAGCTACCGCGCGATGGCCAAATTTCAATGCAGTATCAACATATTTTTCGACATCCATCACACTATCTAATACAGACATTTTCGTATGAGCATGAAGTTCTACTCGTTTTACTTTAGCCTCATCACTACGACTTTTTTTATCATCTTCCCCAATTGTTTTAATCGATAAACACATAATGACTACATCACGAGCATAATTATCGTATTGTACAGAACCCGTTATTGCAAGTTTTAACCCTTTTTTTATTTCATTTTTAAAAAACTTCACATTGCGGTCGTTTAAAAATTGTTTTATCATAATGGAATCTTCATAATCAGTAATGATTCCTTCAAAAAGTTCATATCTGCCTGCTTTACGAATTTCATAACTAACTAAAACGCCCTCAACTTCTACTTTATCAGTTCCATTGATTTGCCGGAATTCCATTACTTGCATACTAGTAATCGGAATTTCTTTAATTGCTTTTTTTAAAGCATTATTACTTTTACGTTCTTTAGTTATTTTGCTATTAAACTGTAAATTGGTAAGTTCACGTTTTTTTTCTTCAAACGCTTTAGTATCAGCAAGTTCTTGCCGAATTGACATTTCTCTTTTTTTATCAGCAATCGCATCTATTTCAAAATTTGAAACATGAGGTTCAATTATTAATTCAAAACCAAAATTTTTAATTACTTCTTTTACTTTTTGAATAGCTATAGCTGCAACATTACAATCATCTAACGAACCTACATAAACATTAACACGATCGTCTAAAACTTCAATAGTGTAATATTTTAAAACACTTATAGAACGATCTTTATTAATATTAGTATCAATTACATAATTAAAATATTCTTTAATAAGTTTTTCATTTAAAGATAAATTTCGATAACGAAAATAGAATTGGACATCAACAATTTCTTTTGATGCCATAATAAAGGCGCGTATCTTATGAATCAATTCTAAAATGATATTCAAAGGAAGTACATTATCAAATATTAAATGAATTTTCCAAATTGTACTATTATTCGTTAAAATAACTTTTTCAATCTCTCCATTAAGTAACATTTCATGGCGTTCTACACCAGAATAATCAATTAATTCTAAAAACTTATGATTGTGTTCTAGCATTGGATTCCTCCTAATTTAAATTATTTAATACATTATTGTTTAATTATAGCACATTTTATCTTTTTTGTAGAAAATACAAAAATTTTATTTTAATACAAGAACCAACATTTTGTCAATTTACAGGTAAGTTTATTCAATTATATAAGAAACCATTCGCCAAACACGTTCAATTGTTTCTTCTAAATATTCTACATATACTTCTTTGACATTTGGATCGTTACAAATAAAAATTGTTTGACCATTTTTTTCATAATATCCTTGACATACTAATAAGTGTCCATTAGTAGTATAACTATTATCAGTATTATATGCATCCATTTTCCCTTTAACACTTAAAGCAACAGGTCCTACTTTTGCAAGATGCATTTTTAATTCATCTATTGAATACATTCTCATAACATATGCTTTTTCTCCATATGCCGTCATAATAACTGTACAATATACCCAATTACCAAAAATTTCATTTCCATAATCTTTAGCCAAATTCGCAATATAACGATTTTCATATTCATCATATTCTATGAATGAGTGTCCCTTATATTTTAATAACATCGTCGATGATGTTGGGCTACAAATACTATTACCAATTACAGGTACCACATTTTGATTTAATTTTGGAACAATATATTCCACACGTTCAGGCAAACTGCTAACATTAACTTTGTATTCATAATCATCATATTCAATTGCTAAAGCAACAAATGACAATTTAGCAGATTCTGAATAAATATTATCACGTCGTAATGTTACACGATACTGAATTGCTTCTGCTGTTTTACCACCTTGGACAATGATTTCATCAGTACTTATTTTAGCAATTCCATCATTTGTATTAGTTGTCATAGGTTTGTTTTGTAATCCTAATCCCCAAGCTCCATAACTAAAATATCTACTCCACTTACCATTTACACGTATACGAACTTCTATTTCCACTGTTGCGGTTTCAGAACTTAATGCCCCCCAAGAAGCAACAACAGACTTCATAGGTTGAACTTCAAAAATATTTGAAAAATATGTTCCATTCAAGGCCTCATCATCTAAAACTAATTTATCTTCTTCAATATGACAATTAGACATAAATGCTAAATTGTAAGTTTTTACTTCATCTAAAACTAAATGATGTTTAATTTCTACTTTTTTTGGTTCTACTTGAGCATTTACTTCATAATTTTTTTCCATTTTTATACTTCCTAATTCTAATGTAACAGTTAAAGTTACAATTGTATTTTCAGCTGGCGAATTATATGCACCAGTATTTGAAATAATATCCGGATGACTAGATATCCATGTTGCTTTCATTTCTTTATCATTAAAGTTTGTTAATAAATCTATATTTTCTGATATTTCTTCAGGTATTACAATTTCTTTTAACGACTCTGAAAAACGTTTTTCAGGAGACATACCAGAAACAATTACGTTAAATTTTTTAATATATACTTCTTCTTTATAAGTAAAAGTTGCAGTCAACGTGACATTTTCATCACAATATCCTTGTTTTACTATACCAAAATTTGAAATACTTGTGGTTTTATCACTTTTCCAAGTAATGTTTATTTCTTCATTTTGATATTCTAGAAGTCTAATAAAACTATAATTTTCGGTAAAAATTGTAGGAATTTCTACCATATCAGCTGCCGCCATTAAAAAATCTAAATCAGTTTGTGGATCAGGGGATACGTTATTAAAATTATCGTTAGAATTATCTTTTGCACAACTAACTAAAATAAACACTAAACTGATTATTATAAAATATTTAAGAGCAGTTATAATCTTATTCATAACATATATCCTTTGCTATTTATTTTATTTTTATTTTCTTTTGTCTTGACTATTTTTTAAAAATAAGGTACAATAATATAGCAGTTTAAATATGGCTCTGTAGCCAAGCGGTAAGGCGTGGGTCTGCAACACCCTGAGCACCGGTTCAAATCCGGTCGGAGCCTCCATATTGTTTGTAAAGTTGATTATTTAAAATCAACTTTTTTATTTTTCCAAACTTTTTTCATATCCATAGGCATTGGACATTTTACACAAACATGCTGTTTAGTTATTGGGTGAATAAATTCAACTTCAGATGAATGTAACAAAACCCGATCTGCTTCTATTTTAGAACCATATAATCTATCACCTAATAATGGATGTTTTAGATAAGACATATGAATCCTTATTTGATGAGTTCGTCCTGTTGCTAACTTTAATTCAATTAATGATAAATTATTTTTACTTTCAAGCACCTCATAATTGGTTAAGGCATTTTTCCCATTTTTGGCAACAATCATTTTACTATTAATATGTCGATCTTTACCGATTGATAAATCAATCTTGCCTTTTTTATTAGAAAAAACTCCTTCAACAATTGCTATATACTTTCTAATAAAAGTTCCATTTTCAATCATTTTAGATAGAGCTGCATGTGTAACTATGTCCTTTGCATAAACTAAGCATCCTGTTGTATCAAAATCCAAACGATGAACATGTCTAACTTTATAAAATAAATCATTTTTTAAATAATAATAACTTACATAATTAGCCATTGTATTATTTTTTTTAATATCATCGGGATAAATTATACATTTGGAATATTTATTGACAATTAGAAGGTATTCATCTTCGTATAAAATATTCAAATTACTTTCTTCAGGCATTATATTGTTATGATCAAAATAACTTGTATCAATACAAATAATATCACTTTCACTTATTTTGTCATTAATTGATGCTACTTGTCCATTAATAAAACAACATTGATTACTAAATAAGTATTTTATTTTATCATTTGATAAATAAAAACAACTTAAAAAATCACCAAATAAATATTGCTCATATTCTTTTATAACTTTTACTACAAAATACGACATATTTAACCTCCAAAAGAAACGTATCATTTTGATACGTTCTTTTTATTTTTTAAGTTCTTCTGCGCTCATAAAATTAACTACAACAGTATCATAGTTATCAAAACTTAATAAAGTCATTAAAATTATTTCATTAGCTTTTTCAACACTATCTTCTTCGCTTACTACTAATACTTCTATTCCTGTGTTAGTTGCGTGAACTAAGGCATCTTGATATCCACTATTAATTACTTGCAATTCTAATAAAACTTCTTTTTCTGTTAGTGCCGAAATCGCTTCTTTTTCTTGTAATGCTGCTTCTTTAGAGGCTATTGTTGCTTCTTCATCCGCAAGAATGGCATCTAAAGAAACAACAGCTAAACTGCGTTCATTACGAATAGCCTCACGCATTAAAGTAAGTTCTTCTAAACGACCTTTTTCCTCATCAGTAATAACCGGGGTTGTATCTTCATTTTTTTTATCAGCGGCCACTGGAGATTTTATATACCACACCGCAAGCATTGTCACAATCGTTAAAAATATTAAAGCAAATTGGTTTTTCTTTATCATATAATACTCCTCCATATCTAATTCAATTAAGTATATGAAGATAGTATTTAAAGTATTACTCCATTTGAGCAGTCTTTGATACTTTTTCTTGAATTGGTGTAGTTTCAACCTTTAAATCAATCACTTGCTCATTTTTATTAGACGGAGAAAGTGGTTGATTTTTTTGATTAGTTGTTTTTTTATTCGAATTATTAATTTTATAGATAACAAAAATATAAAATGCTACTTGAATAAACATTGCATATTGTGCAATAAAACAATATGGTTGGAATAATAAAGTAAAAATAGATACTAAAATAGTTGGAACAATAAAAGCAATTGAACAAATAGCATAATATTCTTTAAATCTTGTAAGTTCCCCATATTTTTTAGACATAACCCAAGTCGCAAATGTCCATAAAATAGGCATTAATAAGATAAAGATAATAGCGTAGAAAAAATTATAATATTGTAATTGACTACCACCACTATTTACCATTAAATCACCAATAGCTTCAACCATCAATTTAGGGTCAATATGTGATACTCCATCTCCAAGATTTCCCAGATTAATTCCTAATTTTTCTGCTTGATATAAAGAAAAAACCCCAACCCTTGTTGAATTATCAGAAACAAATACTTCATGTAAATTTTTATTAATTCGTGTTTGGGCTGAATACTCTACACCATCTACAAAGACTTTTTCATCTTTAGATGAGGCAAACTTTGTCCACTTAGTAATATCAATATCACCATATGCATTTAATGAAATTTCATCTTTTCCATTCGGTAAATAATATGCTATTTCTTCTGTATCATATGAAGTATAGGTAACACCATCTATTTCTACTTTTTGACCACGCACTGCTGATTCAGTCCATTTTGAATAATCTAAACTTTTATTATCTGCATCTGTATAAAAAATCTCAGTTTCATCTTTTGGCAAAACATATCTAGTTTCCATAATGTTCCATCCTGTTGATTCTAAATACTTAGTAAAAGTTCCAGATTCATCTTTAACAAGATCCATTCCGTGATTAAAAATATAATAAACTAATTCATTATTGATAACAAATAACATATCTTCTTCTAACAATTCATCATTTTCATCGCGAGCAGGTTGATGATTATAATATCCATTAATGTCAAAATTTAAAAAACGATCATCATGAGATGTTTCTTCATTATCATTAATATAAACATATGGTTCATATACCAATGTTAAGTTTAAAGTTTTACCATTATCTAAAGAATATGATATTTCATAAACATTATCTTCTTTCTCACCAGTTATAAAGTTATTGATACCGTCTGTGGTCTCATCAATAGTAAAACGTGGTAACTCTATTGCCTCACTATTAGGTAAATCATAAATTTCTTCAAACAATCTAAACGACTCTTTATTGTTTTTTACGTACTGATCTAACGTTAAATTAGAAGATCCTACACATAATAAAGTACAACCTAAAAATATTAATACAATCATAAAAAAATTAATATTTCGATAACGTATCATTTTTTTAGGTAATACAAAAGATAAAATAAAATCTAAAAATTTTTTCATTTTTCCTCCATTATAAATTCATAAATTTACTTATCTATTCACAATCCATTATGATATTTATTAGCATTTTCATTCAAACGATATTTTTGATAATCTTCATAATTAAATATTTCACTTTGAGTTATTTCTAAATATTTAATTACTTGTAATAAGTTAGATTTTTTAGGAATATCAAGTCCACCTCGTAAATCTATTACTAAGAAATCTTTCAATTTTCGTTTAAACTTATTAATGTCATTTTTCAAATACTTAATATTAAATAATAATACAATTGAATTTTCAGCTACTTTATAATAATTTGCTTTTACATTGGGAAAAATAGATTTAGCTGCTTCACTAATTTTTTCCAATAGATTCATAACATTAATATTTAAAGTAGTATTTTTAATATAAAACATTGTAAAATTTTCAATATTTTTAGGTTTATCAAGTTCTTCAGCCACAATTAAAATATTTTCATTTTTTTCTAATTCATGAATAATATATTCATTGTTAATTATTGTATTAACTTCCAAATAATCAAGTTCTAATAATAAAGATTTTATCTCTTCGACATTATCAATTTGTTGTGAAAGATTTAATTTTTCAGCTAATGTCTTAGATAAATATAACTTATTTTTAAAATCTAAGTACCCAAGCTTATTTTCTAACAAAACATCAAATTCTTTTAGTTTGGCTTGATTCTCATTTTTAACAATATTGCGGAAAAGTCTTTTCAAAGAAATATACGGATATCGCTCTTCTTCGATTATTTGATTTCCGTAAAGAAATGCGTAACCTAATAATTCTTCTTTTTCTTTGATTGGAATAATACTTAAATGCTCAAAATCAAATTTCCGTAAATCTAAACCATAAAATGGTTCAGTAATGGTAAATGTAACATCTTTTTTATTAATATTCATTGATGACGCATTATCTAACAATAATTCAAGAATAGATCCTTTTATTTTATCAAAACCATATTCTTTCCAAAATAGTCTAGTACCTTTACTATGATAAACACATATTCGATCATTGTGTGTAATCTTTAAGCACTCTTGTAAGAAAGGATCTATTTTTTTCCCCAAAAAAACTAAAGTCATTTGGCTAATCCCTAAAGTACGATTTTCAGCCAAAAATTCTAAAACTAGATGGCGACTATCAAATCCCATAGTTTTCCTCTAAAATTCTAAATTAATTGTTACAGGACCATCACAAACAGGATGAAGTTCCATATGAGCACCAAATATTCCTTTTTTAGTAACGATTTGATAATCTCTATTTAGTATTTTTATAAATTCCTCATATAAAAAATTAGCATCTTGGGGACACATTGCCTTTACAAAAGAAGGTCGATTACCTGATGCAGCATCAGCATATAAAGTAAACTGTGAAATGGCAAGAATTGAACCATTAATATCATTAATTGATAAATTCATTTTTCCCATTTCATCATCAAATACACGTAAATTAGCAATTTTTTTAGCCATTTTTTGGACATTTTCTAACGAATCTTGTTGAGTAAAACCAACTAACAATAAATACCCTTTATCTATTTCACTAACTATTTCCTTATTAACAATACAATTAGCACTTTTAACTCTTTGTAATACTACCTTCATATTATTTAAAAACTCTTTCTATATTATATACTTCACTAATCTTACTAATAGATAAAATAACATGATTTAAATCATCTAAACTAGCAACTTGCAATTTAAATTTAGTTATACATTCACCAGTTTTATTTTTAGTTGAAGAAACCGTTATAATATTGGCTTTCGTTGAATTAATAGAATTAATAAATTCTGCTAAAAGATTTTTTTTATCCATAGCCATGATTTTTAGCGTTGTATCAAAAACACGCCCCTGAAATTCAGGATCCCAACTTATTTTAATATAACGTTCATCTTCTGATTTAGTGATATTGGGGCACCCTGCTCGATGGACAACAATTCCACTACCTTTAGTAATATAGCCATAAATATCATCGCCATATACAGGTTGGCAACAATTTCCCAAGCGCAATTGAGCTTTATCTAAACCTTCAACAATAATTCCATATGCGTTAGTAGGTTTATGTTTTTGATTTTTTAGATTTTCTTCACCATATTGTTTTAATGCTAACTCATCAGTTAATTTTACATCTGTAATTCCTAATAAACGATTTAAAATAGTTTGAGGTGTTAAATAACCACGACCAATATCGTACATTAAATCTTCGACAGTATTAATATTATTTTTCCCAAAATACTTTTTTACTATTTCATCGTCTAATTGATTATAATTATAAGTAGTTGTTTTTACATATTTTTCAAATTCTTCTGTTCCTAATTTAATAAGTTCTTCACGTTTTTGTTTATTAATAAAAGAATTTATTTTTTGTCTGGCTCCTGAAGTTTTAGCATGTTTCAACCATTCTTTACTAGGAGAAGTATTTTTGTTGGTTTTAATAGCAACAACATCTCCTGTCTTTAATTTATAACTTAGAGGTACAATTTTACCATTAACAATTGCACCAACAGTGGTATTACCAATATGAGTGTGAATACGATAGGCAAAATCAAGAGGCATAGAACCAGATGGCAAGTCAATTACATCACCATTAGGAGTAAAAATATAAACATTGGCAGAAAAAATATCTTCAATAATATTATCAAGCGGATCAATATCGCTAGAGACATCAACATAAGTCGATAAATTTTTATACCATTTTAGTTTATTAGTAATTTCTAATTGCTCTTTTTCGGGTGAATAACCTGCATTTTCTTTGTAAGCCCAATGGGCAGCAACACCAATTTCAGCGGTACGATCCATATCATAGGTACGAATTTGGATTTCAAATATTTTTCCATTCTCACCAACAATTGTAGTATGTAAAGATTGATAGAGATTAGTTTTAGGTACCGCAATATAATCTTTAAAACGCATTGGTAGAGGTGTCCAACGGCCATGGATAATACCTAATACACGATAACAATCTTCGACAGTTTTCACAATAACTCGTAATGCTAAAAAGTCATAAATATCATCTAAAGTTTTATTTTTATTTACAACTTTTTTATAAATACTATAGATATTTTTAATCCGTCCCTTTATTTCATAATCGGTAACATTATTTTCTTTTAGATGGGTTTCAATACTATTTTGCATGAGTTTTATGTCATCTTCTCGCTCGCTCTTTTTTTCTTTCAAACGATTAGATATTTCATAGTAATTTTCTGGATTTAAATATTTTAAACTTAAATCTTCAAGTTCTGCTTTTATACGATACATCCCTAAACGATGAGCAAGGGGAGCATACAAATCAAGAGTTTCTTTAGAAATTCGTTTTTGTTTTTCTATATTATCATGATATTGTAAAGTACGCATATTATGTAAGCGATCAACAAGTTTAACTAAAACAACTCTAATATCTTTAGCCATAGCAAGTAAAATTTTTTGGTGATTTTGTGCTAAAACTTTATCTTTAGTGTGGTATTTAAGTTTACTAATTTTTGTAACTCCATCTACAATATTAGCAACATCTTCACCCAATTCAACAATCATCTGCTCTTTTGTCATTTCAGTATCTTCTAAAACATCATGTACTAAGGCAGCCACAATTGTACTAGGTCCTGAATGAAGTGTAGTTAAAATATAAGCAACCTCAAGTGGATGTTGAACATATGGTTCACCTGATTTTCTAAATTGACCTTCATGCATTTTTTCAGCAATCGCATATGCTTTTCTTATAAATGCAATATTTTCTTCGTGAAGATATTCTTTAGCTATTTCAATTATATCTTCAATTGTTTTTACTTTGTCCATATCTTCACCTTAGATAATTAAATTGTACTTTTAGTTATCCAACTCCTTTTATAAATTTTTTATAGTTATGAGTACAACATAACTTTTAAACTACTTTCTTAGTAATATAGTATAATTAAAGTATTGTAAAATATTCCATAGGTCTTACATACAAAAATATTTATACTTACTAATAATAGCTTTTTAATTAAAGTTTAATATTTTACAACAGTAAATACATTATATTCTGATAAAGCCTCTCGACCTTTCAAAGCTTCCAATTCTATCACACAAGCGACTCCCACTACTATTCCTCCTAATGATTCAATTAATTTAATAGCTGCAGTAAGAGTTCCCCCTGTTGCTAATAAATCATCAATAATCACAACCTTTTGTCCAGGAATAATAGCATCTTTATGCATACATAATGTATTAGTTCCATATTCTAAATCATAGGTTTGTGAAACTATTTCACGAGGTAACTTATTAGGTTTTCTAATTGGTACAAATCCAATATTCATATTTACTGAAACTGGACATCCAAAAATGAAACCTCTCGATTCAGGTCCTGCAATCACTTCAGCCCCTACTTCTTTTGAAAAAGCTGTAATAAGTTCACAAACCGTATTAAAGGTCTCACCGTTTCCTAATAGCGGTGTAATATCACGAAATAAAATTCCTTCAACAGGAAAATCCTTAACATCAGCAATATAATCTTTAAAATTCATAACAATTACCATCCTATAGTTAAATTATAATTTATTATAACATTTTTAAGCACATTTTTAAAGATATTTGTTAAACTTTATAATTTTTTCTCATATTTTTAGTTTTTAAATCATAAACTATTAAAAGAAATGAGTGATTTAAAATGGGTAAACAATTTTTCAAAAATACTTTTTTTTTCAATACTACATTAATTATTATAAGTGGCTTTTTTATTAAAATATTAGGATTAATTAATAAAATAATTATTACTAGATACTTAGGAACCGATGGAATGACATTATATATAATGTCTTTTCCTACAATTATTTTATTTCTTAATCTTTCTACTTTAAACATTAATAATTGTATCAGCAAAATGATAGCCGAAGCAACTATTACTCAAAAATATTCAACTAAAAAAATTATTACATCCGCTTTAAAAATAACCTTACTTAGTTCTATCTTAACAATTATTGGATTACTTATTTTAATAAATCCCCTAGTTAATTATTTTTTAAACAACCAAAATTTATTTTGGCCTCTTTTAACAACCATTATTTTAATTCCTTTAACAGCAATAAGTGATACTTTAAAAGGTTATTACAATGGACTAAAGCAAATAACCAAAAGTACAATGGCTGGATTAATTGAACAAATCTCTAGAATTATTTTTGTTATTATTTTTCTTCAATTAACAATTCCTTATGGTATTATTGTCTCAGCCACTTTTACGTTATTGGCTTTAAGTTTTGGAGAATTATGTTCTGTCATATATTTAGTCATAAAATTTAAAAAAGAAAATCTTACCGATTTTCCATCACCCTCCCCTTCTAAAGAATTACTATCTCTAACTATCCCTTCTACCTTATCAAAATTAATAGGGAGTTTCACTTATTTTTTAGAACCTATTATCTACACATGGATTTTAACTCTTTTAAAATATCAAACCTCTGATATCCAGACTACATATACAATTATTAATGCTTATTCTTTACCACTTCTCACAACCGCATCTTTTATTTCAATCGCTTTGTCAACTACAATAATCCCAAGCATATCAGAAAATTATGCTTTAAATAAAAAAGAAAGTGTTAAATATTTAATTGATAAGTTAATTATTTTTTCTCTTGTACCAAGTCTACTTATCTCCTTGTTACTTTTTATGTATCCCAAGGAATTTATGAATCTCATTTATGGAACTATTGAAGGTACATCTTTAATTAAACCTTTTGTTTTCTATTTCACTTTATACTATCTTCAAATACCTTTCATGTCTATTTTACATGCAATTGGAAAAACCAAAACACAGTTTTTTATTTCTACATTTTTTGCGGTTATAAGATTAATACTAATTATTCTTTTATCTTTTTTTTCAACAATTGGACTTAATAGCATTTTTTTTGCGGTAGTGATAACAATGGTATTAAATTCGATTGTAACCATCTTTTATGTTATTAAATACACAAATTATCAAATTAATTATAATACTCTTATAACTTTATCTTTGATAACTTTTTTAAACTTTTTAATACTAAATATCTTAGAATATATTAGTCATAATTTTTTTATCAACTCCATAATTATTAGCATTTTATTCATAAGTTTATGTTTTGTATTTAATTTAATTGACATTAAGAGTTTGAAACGATCTTAAGTTTATCTTCCGTATAAAAAGCACAATAAATATCTTTTAATTTAACGTTATTTTTTTTAAGTTCTTTCTTCAACCATTCTTCATCTTTATCTAATAATTTTAAATATCTTTGTTCAATTTTTCCACTAACAATCAGTGGCAAAGGAAAATAATCTGTTTCTGCATACTTAAAAACACTGAGTTTACCACCATTTTCTAATATTGCATATTCAACTTCATCAATGCTTCGAACATCTTTTTGTCGTAATTGTGACAATAAATCATCAAAATTGTAACATAATTTTTTCATTTCTTGAATATTAACTTTACCTCTAAAGATAATAACTGATTCTTGCCCATCAAAAAGTTTTCGCAATTTAGTTGATTTTAAAATAATGAAAGATATAATCTTTTGAAGTAATGTCAATGATAAAATAGGTAACAAAACTAACCAATAATTAATATTATGGTTCTCAATACCAATTATCATTATATCTGCTATTGATAATAAGATGATTAAATCAAATAAACTAAGTTGACCTATTTCTCTTTTTCCCATAATTTTCAGCATTAGTATTAAAATAAAATACCCTATTATTGTTCTAAGCAAAACTTGTATCAAAACCATATAATTACCTCTTCTAAAATTGTTAAATAATTCATATAATGTAATGGTGATATTATGTCTTTCATACAATACAAAATAAAAGAATTATTCTACGTTACTATTATTTTTATCCTCTTTGGAATAATTTATACTTCACTAATATATTTTAAAGTGCTAGATGCTAATTATTCTAACATTAGAACTATTACTTATATAGCAGGAGGGATAGTTTTCTTCATTTATGGCTTTATCAGTGGAAAATTAGAAAAACAGAATGGTTGGTTAGCTGGTTTAAGTAGTTTTCTAATACTTTTAACAATTATTTTAATTATAAATTTTTTTTGTCATACACAAATTAACTTATTATTTATAGGAAAATTATTAAGTTATTTATTATGTAGTATGTCAGGCGGAATAATAGGCGTAAATATCGGTAATAAAAAGACTAAAAAAAAATATTTTTAAAAAGTATTTTAAAAAACCCACACATACTGGTATATTATAAAAGAATTGATGTGGGTGTATTTTTTATCTAGATTTAATTAAAAATAGAGTTATCAAATTAAACAGCAATATTTCGTGCATAATTAACTTCTTTTTTCTATATAAAAAAGGTAAGAATTTTGTAAAGGTTCTTACCTTTTTTTTAACAATATTTTTATACTTTAGGAATTATTTTTTAAAAAAATGAAATTCAATATTAATTTTTTTAATTTGACTAAAAAAATTATTAATAATAATCCCATCTACTTTTTTATTAGCATACGATCTAATTCCTGCATATGTCATATTGTTTTTAATAATGATTTTTTTATAATTATTATTCATTACCGCTAATTCTATTTCTTGCAGAGTAAAATTATTACAAACAATATGAGTACATTTTGATACTTGTAATTTTTGAAATTCATCAAAATTATTAACCTCAACATAAATTACATCATCATCAAAAGATTCTAGGATTTTATGAATACTTTCATCTGAATTCCAAATACTAGCATCTAAATAGGTTATTTGATGTTCAATTATTTTCCCTTTTGCATTTTTGATTGCTTCATTATAATAAAAACCAATTCCTGGTAATGTATGTTCAAAAAATAATAGTTCTACATTTAAATCTTTTATTTCTTCTTGAAATTTTAAAATCGTCGATGATACACCACAAAGTTCTGAAAATAAGTTTTGACAAACATTTTTTATCATCATAAGTTCACTATAATTACCTCTTACACTTAATAAAACATCTCCATTTTTAATTAAATCACCATCTTCTTTTACTAAATAAAGAGTATTTTTAGCATTTTGTTTTTTTAAAATATCAGCAATTAAAGTTATTCCCGAGGCAATTCCTCGACTTTTAGAAACAAATAATCCACCTGTTGAAATTTTTATTTTACTATTTTTCAAGTTATTTTCAATAATAATTTCCTCAACAAATTTCATTTTTACCTCTAACTATTCATAAAAAGAAATATGAAAAGAAAAACCAATAGAACTATAAGTAATACGACTAAAGTAACTTTGATTGATGAAATTGGAGTTTTACCAACAATTTTTCCACTTTCTCCATTAACCATAAAACTATAATTCTTTTTATCATACTTATATAAGCAAATCCATACTGGTAAAATAACATATTTATATCGAATTTTATCGTAAGTGGTATTTACTTTTAAATAATCAACCACATCATAATGATATTTGTTTAATATTTGTTGCTCAATACTTCTTTTGGCTTTATTTTTGGCAATAGTCCATCCATCTTTTAATGACAATTTATAATGTTCTGCACTAAAGCCTACTAAATACCGTTCATCATAAAGATATGAATCATTAGTATTATAAGGTGCTAATTTATCTAAAATATTTTGTTCTAATTTATCACCTGAGCAAATTAAAATATCATCAAAAGCAGTCTTATGAGTTCCCCTAATATTAAAATATCTTATTTTAGTTACAGTTCGTCGATTTTTACCACTTCCAACTGTTGTTGTATATGTTTTACCTAATCTTCCTTTATAAGTAGATAAAGTATCGGTATCGTAAGTCCAACTGGGGATATAAACACCATTAATCAATGGATTAGGTAAACTTTTTTTTACTTTCCTTGGTGCAAAAAAACGTTTTTTCAACCATTTTTGATAATTATCTACTACATCCTTTTTTCCTATTTTAAAAGGTATAACCCGATTAGGTTTTTCCCCTACCAATTCATCACTATTTATGACCGCAGATGAACCACAAAATGGACAATTACTAGTCATATCTTCTTTAGAAACAACATTATTAGCTCCACAATTTTCACAATGAACAATTCTACTAGAAATGTTCCAATTATTAATCGTTTTATCACAATTGGCTAAGAAATCTAATTCTTCAGTTGATGATTCACCTTTTAAACTAATTGTAGTTTTACAATATTCACAATATAATGCTTCCTTTTCTGGTAAATATTTTAAATTAGCCCCACATCCAGGACATTCATATATTTCACTATCTACCAACTCTTCTTTTTCAGCAAACATAAGTTCACCATTAGTTTAATTTCTTTCCACATTCAGGACAGAATTTAGCATCTTCAAGCACTTTATTTCCACATTCAGAACAAAACTTACTTTGTGGTAATTTTTCTCCACATTCGGGACAAAATTTAGCATTTACTGAAATCAAATTAGAACATTTAGGGCATTGCTTTTGACTTCCTTCTTTAGGAGTATCTTTAGCATTATTTAACGCATTAGACATTAAGTTACCCATTGAAACACCTGCTCCAAGTCCCATTCCTGCACCTGCTAAACCATTTTCCTCATTTTTAGCCGCATCTCGCATTGCCCCTGCTGCCTCATATGTAACATAACTTCCCATTTTATCACTCATAATGCCAACTGATGTTCGTTTATCAATTGTTTCTTCAACTTCTTTTGGTAAAGAAACATTTTCAATAAATAATTCTACTAAAGTTAAACCTATTTCATTAAAATCTTCTTGAACAGTTTGTTTTATTAATTCAGCTAATTCATAATACTTACCAGCTATTTCTAAAACTGGAATACCAGCTTTTGATAAAGTACTACTAAATCCACTTACAACCATACTTTTAAAATAATCTTCCAAGGCTTTAGTAGAATAATCCTTTTTAGTCCCAAAAATTTCTTTCATAAATTTACCGGCATCAGTTACACGATATGCATACTTTCCAAATGCTCTAATACGCACTGGTCCAAATTCCTTATCACTCATCATTACTGGATTAGTAGTTCCCCAAGGTTGATTAATAAATTGTTTAGTATTAATATAATAAACATCCGCTTTAAATGGTGAATCAAATCCATATTTCCAACCAGCAATTTTGGTTAAAATCGGTAAGTTTTTAGTTTCTAATTTATGTCTTCCTGGTCCAAAAATATCACCAATTTGACCATCTTTTACTAAAATAGCTACTTGTGATTCTGTAACAATTAACTGACACCCATTCATAATTTCATCACGACTATCTTGAATAGGATAACGGTATACTAAAGTATCTGTAGAATCATCCTTCCATTCAATAACTTTTAATAATTGTTTTCTAATTGCGTTAAATAAACCCATAATTTCCTCCTATTTAATATTATTTTTATAACTTTTATCATATTTGAACACACGATCATCATCAATTCCTCTTTTTATTACAGTAGTTCCAAAAGTATTTTGTAAATTACTTACTAATGAGTTAATTGATTTTTCTTTGTCCTCTTCATCTAATTTATCAAATATACTAATTTGATAAATTTCCTCTTTATAATTAATTAATTTGCTCGTCGAAACTCCTATTAATCTCATTGGCATTCCATCCTCATATACTTCATCAAACAAATCTTCTAATAATAAATACATATCTTTCGCATTATTAAGTGGATTATTTAAAGTACGACACTTACTAATTACTTTAAAGTTACTATATTTTATTTGAAGCGTGAAAGTATATGCTTTATACTGATGTTTTTCTAAACGATAACTTACTGAATTAACCAATATTTTTAAGACACTTTTCATATTATTAATATCGTATTCATCATTATCAAAAGTTTGAGAGTTACTAATTGAAGAAGTATCATTAAAACGATTAATATCAATAACATTACTTCCTTCTCCATGAGCAAGTGCCACTAAAGATTTACTATTTGTTGGTCCTAATACTTCTTCTAAAATTTTAAAATTAGAGTAATTGGCTAAATCTCCTACCGTTTTTATTTTTAACATTTCCATAATTGTTAAAGTTTTTTTTCCTACGCCTGGTAAAACATCAACTTTTAATGGCCATAAAAGTTTAGGAACTTCCCTTTTTCTTAAAACTGTTATACCCATAGGTTTTTTCATATCTGAGGCAATTTTAGCCAAAGACTTATTAGGGGCAATCCCAATACTACATGGCAAACCATATATTTCTTGTAAATCTTTTTGAATTTTATTCGCTAAATCAATGGCATTAATTGTCTTACAGACTTCAGTTACATCTAAATAACCTTCATCAATACTCGCTGGTTCAACAAGAGGGGTTATTTCAAAAAAATAATTGAAAAATTTTTGAGAACATTCAGAATATAATTGCATATTCGATTCTAAAAGAATAATATTAGGACACAATCGCTGTGCTTCGGCCACACTCATCGCTGCACGAACACCAAATTTACGAGCCACATAATTAGCACTTAAAATAATACTTTTTCGCCTACTAGCATATGGTGCTACTGCAACAGGTACTTCTCTTAATTCAGGTTTAGTTACTAACTCACAACTAACATAAAAACAATTCATATCAATATGAAAAATAATTCTTCCTGTACCCATTTTTAAAACCTCTTATTTTAATTATATCACATTATTAAAATAATTTAAATATTTTATAATTTTTTTATTTTTAAAAACTAACTATTAAGACATTATCATAAAATAAACACACACCTACGCAAATATTTTAATTAAATCCTTTTATTTTTTATTAAAATGTGGTATAATAAGAATACTTAATCTATTTACCAAAAAAAGGAGTTTGTTATGTCTAAAATAAATACTAAAAAAGGGAATGAAAAATTTATTGAAAAACGTACTAAAGCCGACAATTCTGTTGAATACGTAGTACATGGATCTCCTAGCAAAACTTGGTGGGGAAAAATCATAGTTGCATTAATTATTGCAGGTACCGTTTTAATTCCTTTAATTTCTTTAATCGTCGTTTTGTTAGGTAAATAAAATCAATATTAAGTTTTAATTAAGTACTTTTCAAGTACTTAATTTTTTATCATCATGTAAATCGAGTAGGAGAAAATAAATAAAATGTTTTATTTATTTCCGACCTCTCACACCACCTAACGGACGGTTCCGTATGTGGTGATTTAATCTATGTATAAATGTTGAGTGTAATATTCATACATTGACACTAGTCCTTTTACGGCTAGTGTTTTATTTTGTATTAAGCCATATAATGAATGTGTCGCTGTATGTATATATCCTTTTCTTATATTAGCTATTGACCATAAGTCTTCATTAGTCTTTATTCTTTGGCTGACTTTTCGTGTACTATAATTCGTATTTGTCTGGCTAGGGAGAATAATAAAAGCCAAATCCTAAATACTTCACTTCATTATAAAGTGCTACTTTGCTTTTATAAATGTCAAATTAAACATCTTCAGTTTGTAAAGGTTTAATTTTATCTTTTATTCTATATGATTGACCAGTTATATTAAATAAATATGAGTAATGTAATATTCTATCTAAAATTACTCTAGTTATCATTTTTTCATTAACATTACGGGGTAAGATTAATCTCTTTCATTTCATATACTTGCCACATTTACGTTTATAGCTTGCGTATTGTTGGTAGAAAGACTTTATTATGTAATGCTAACTCATCCCAACTATACCCGCCTAATGTGATTCGTGTTTCTCAAGTTGACCTTGTTATTGTTCAGCTAATGCTTTACTACCGCTACTGCACAAGAAACTTTCACTCTCTAGATATCAATCATACCCGGCACACATATTAAAAAGTGGTACTTTAAATACCACCTTTTATGCCATTAATTTTAGTTTTTTCATTTTCTTATGTTCCAATCTTAATCGATCAGCAATCATCGCAATAAATTCAGAATTAGTAGGTTTAGATTTATTGTAACTAATTGTATAGCTAAAAATATCACTTATCGCATCAACGTTTCCCCTTATCCAAGCCACTTCAATAGCGTGTCTAATAGCTCTTTCTACACGTGAGGCTGTTGTACAATATTTTCCTGCTATTTCTGGATATAATATTTTCGTGATTGAACCTAATAAATCTAAATTGTGATAAACCATCGTTATTGCTTCTCGTAAATATAAATAACCTTTGATATGGGCAGGAACTCCAACTTCATGTAATAAAGTTGTTATTTCAGTATCTAAATCAATTAAAGCTTCTTCTTGATATTCGCGATTAGTTTTATTATCATTAAGGCCTAGTATTAATTGATGAAAATTATTTAAATCAATAGGTTTCATCAATACATAATCAACATTTAATTGATTAAGTTTGTTAGTAATATAATTACTTGTAAATTGTGTCATCGCAATAATTTTACTAGGTTGACAATATTTTTCCTTCCTTGTTCTTAATTCTTCAATAACTTGCATACCATCACAATAAGGCATTATTAAATCTACTAAAAGAACATCAGTTTGTGTTACTCGTAGTGCATTTAATAAACTGTTACCATCAGTATGTGTTCCAACTACTGAAACGCTATCAATATTTTTAAAATAATCTTTTATGGCTTCTAAGCGTTCTTGCGCTTCTTCCGCTACCATTACACGTATTTTTTGCATGTTTACACCCCCTACATACGATAACAATTCTACCATTTATTGAGACTTTGTGCAATTATTTGAAATAGTTTTTTTTTATTTTAGGTATCTTTTTATCGAAAAACGACGATTTTCAACATAAATATTATAATTTTAAAAGCCTTTATATCTATAAATGTCGAAATATTTACACATATGCAAGATTAGGTCACTTACTGTCGTTAAGCATCCACTCTATATGAATACCATAACCAATTAATGGATCATCCACCGTTACATGAGATACAGCACCAATTATTTTATTATTTTGAATTATTGGACTTCCACTCATTCCCTGTACAATTCCACCACACTTTTCAATTAATCTAGAATCCGTAACTTTAATTTTTAACCCTTTGACATTTCTTGTATTTTGGCGATTTATTTCAATTATCTCGATATCATATTCTTGAACTTTATCATCATCTAAAACTGTCAAAATACTAGCTTTACCTAATTTAACTTCTTCTTGTTTTCCGACTTTAATGGTTTTTTTGGTCAACATTGATCTTGAACTAATATATCCGTATATTCCCGTTGCATTATTGACCGTTAGTTTACCTAAAATATCATTACTAATTGTCGCCCTTTTTTCTCCTGGTTCACCAGGTAAAGCCTTTTTAATAGAATCAATATTAGATACTAATAAGTCCCCACTAATGCTGCCAATTAATACTTTTTGATCTACAATTCCATGTCCTAAAGATGCAAATGCTTTAGTCTTAGGATTGATAAAAGTAAGAGTACCAACACCTACTAATTTATCTTTGATATATAATCCCATAGATCGTTCTTTTTGTTTAGTTTCTATAATTTCTATACTAGTATCAAATTCTTCACTACCTCGAATAATAGTTAAAACTAACTCATTATCCATTGAATTATTTACTATTTTGGCCATTTCTTCATTAGATACTACTTTTTTATTATCTATTTCTATTATTTTGTCTCCTACTTCAATATCACTTTTTCGCCATGGGGCTTTTTTACCATTTTTTGTATCTACTTCATACTTTCCTGCTACATAAATTCCCGTATTTAGTTTAAGTCCTATCGTTTCTCCTCCTGGTATTACTTCTACTTCTCCTGCAGCAAAAATAATATTGGTATCTAAAACAAGAATTAAAGTTACAAATAATAATAAACCTAAAATAATTTTTTTACAAAACTTTTTAATAATTTCCCTCCTTTTGGAATAACATATTCCTTTATTATTATTGCCAAAAAGAACAAAAAAAGTATCTTTAAATATTGGTATTAAAGACACTTTTTGTAAATGTTATTTATAAGATTTTATCATGTCCTCAGCTAAACGTTGGGATATAATATCATTATGTTGTGAAGAAATCATTTTAGCTAATTCCTCAATCCGTTCATCATATGATAAATTTTGAATAGTCGTAAAGGTTCTCCCTTCTTTAACACCTTTATTAATATATAAATGATAATCAGCAGCAGCTGCTACAATTGGTAAATGGGTAATTGATATGACTTGGGTATTTTTACTTATAATCTTTAATTTATCAGCCATACTTTTAGCAACAATACCACTAACACCTGTATCTATTTCATCAAAAATAATTGTCGATAACTCTAAAGTATTTAATAAATTAACTTTAAAAGCAAGCATTACTCTTGACATTTCACCACCTGAGGCAACTTTAGATAATTCTTTTAAAGGCTCTCCCACGTTAAAAGAGATATAAAATGATACAATATCTGCTCCATCTTGTTTAAAAATATCATCAGTTAATTCATCTTTAAAGATATATTCATTAAATTTAATATCTAAATTAACTTTTTCAAGATATAATGATTTTAAGGTATTTAAAATATTATTTTTTACAATTAAAGCATTTTCTTTGCGTTTATTGGTAAGTTTTAACGTAACTTCTTTTAAAATATGATAAGCATCACTAACCGCTTTTAAATCATCTTGTAAAAGGATATCATTTTTTTCAAAACTATCTATTCTAATTTTTAGTTCACGATGATAATTCAACAATTCTTCAAATGACATATGATGTTTACGCATCAATTCTTTAATAAAACTATACCGAGCATTTAAATATTCTAACCTTGCTTCATCAAACTCTAAATTATTATTTTTGGATAACAATTCTTCTTCTAATGCTTGTAATTCGTAATATAAATTTTCACTTGTTTCATAATTTATTTGATAACTGTCTGAGTATTCTTTTAACTTAGATAAAATATGTTTAATATTATAAACTGCTTCAACAATATTATTTGATAAAAATAAAGTTTTTATATCTGTTAAATATTTGTAAGTAGTTTCATAATTATTTAATTCTCTTATTTCTTGTTCTATACTTTCTAATTCATTTTCCACTAACGAAGCATCATCTAATTCCTGTAATTGATATTTTAAATAATCTAAATTATCAGCTTCTTCTTTTAATTTTTTAGCTTTATTTTCATAGTTTTTTAAAGCCTCTTTATAATTATGTAAAGCTATCTGATAATTATTTAAAATACTTAATGATTCAATATTATCAATAAAATGTACATAGTTATTAACATCAAATAATTTTTTGGTATCTAATTGTGTATGAATATCTGCTAAATGATAAGCTATCTCTGATAGTTGACTTAAACTAACAACTGAACCATTTACGCGAACAATACTTTTACCATTGTCATTAATTTCTCGTTTTATGACAATCATACCATCATCTAAAACATCCAAACCATACTCTTCAATGATCTTCATAACTTTTTTGCCACAATCAGTAAATACACCTTCAACAATTGCTTTATTGGTGCCAAGACGAATCATTGAAGATGAGGCACGATTACCAAATAATAGACCAATAGCATCTATAACTAACGATTTACCAGCTCCAGTTTCTCCAGTTAACACTGTAAAACCCTTATGAAAATCAATATTGATATTATCTATAATTGCGAAATTTTGTACTGTTAGAGACGCTAACATCGTATATCACCACTTTACTTTTTTAATTCTTCTAATAGTTTATTATAATCTATATTATATTTTTTCTTAAGTTCATCAACTTTTCCTGTTTCTAAATATGTATCATCTAAAACTAATTGATGATATTCCCCCGTATATTTGTTATCAAATAAAAATTCTTTTACGGCACTACCTAAAGAACCAGTTTTGATAACTTGCTCATAAACAAGTATTCTTTGAGATTTTTCAATTATTTCATTTAAACAATTAAAATCATATGGTTTTATAAAACGTGCATTAATTAATCCAACACTATCTATTAGTTTTTCTTTAACGAGTAATTCATAAATATCATAAACATCACTACCATAAGTAATAACATTTATTTTATTAATTGGATTAACAATTTCCCAAGTCCCATAATCAAAATCTCTTAAACTAGAATTAAGTAATAGCATTTTAGGATAACGTATGACAAATGGCCCATATGCTTTACTTAACCCCATATCTAATAACTTAATTGCTTCTTCAATACAAGAAGGAGCTGTAATCGTCATATTAGGTATAGATGATAAAAAAGATACATCATAAATTCCTTGATGGGTATCACCATCATCAGCTACGATACCACTACGATCAACACAAAATACTACTGGAATATTAGTTCTACCAACATCATGTAAAAGTTCATCATACGCTCTTTGTAAAAAAGTTGAATAAATAAATACCACTGGTGAAAGATTAGCCAAAGCCATGCTACTTGCTATAACAACCGCATTCTCTTCAGCAATTCCAACATCAAGAACTTTATTAGGAAAAGAATTAACATATGGTTTTAACCCAGAACCTAAAATCATAGCTGGTGATATAACATGAATTGTTTCATCTTTAACGGTTTTTTGAATTAAATATCTTGCCAAATGTTCCCCCACAATTTGACCAGTTATATTTTTAATAATTCCTGTTTTAACATCAAACGGCAAAACACTATGCCATTTACCATCTACATCATTTTCAGCATATTCATAGCCTTTTCCCTTAATAGTCTTAACATGAAGAATAACACTTTGTTTAGATTCTTTCGCAAAAGTTAAATAATAATTTAATTGATTAAAATCATGACCATCTATTCCTTCAAAATAACGAAATTGTAAGGCCGAAAAAATATTAGGATTAGGATAAATAAAAGATTTAATAGAACTTTTGATTCTAAAAAAGAAATTACTTAATACTTTAGGAGAAACACGACGTTTACGATTCACTCTTATTTTATTAAATACTTCGGCTAAAGCACCAACATTCTTAGATACACTCATATCATTATCATTAATAATTATTATTACTTTGTGATTTTGCTTAGTTGCTAAAAAATTCAAAGCTTCCATTGCTAAACCATTAGTAACTGAGGCATCTCCTATTACTACCACAATATTGCCAATTGTATTATCAAATTCTTTAGCATATGTTAACCCAATAGCAGCAGAAATCGATGTTGAACTATGTCCAGCTTCAAATATGTCATGTTCACTTTCACTTTTTTTAGCAAAACCACTTATTCCTTCGAATGTACGAAGATTATGCTCATTGATTAATCTTCCTGTTAAGATTTTATGAGTATAAGTTTGATGAGAAACATCAAAAATTATTTTATCTTTAGGGCTATCAAAAACTTTATGTAAAGCAATTGTTAATTCAACTATTCCTAAATTAGAAGATAAATGTCCTCCTGTTTTACTAACAGTTTCAATTATTTGCTTTCTAATTTCTGATGCTAAATCTTTTAGCTCATTTTCACCCATATTTTTTAAATCACCAAGGTTATTTATTGGTAATTTGTCCATATTAACCCTCCTAATTTTGGAAAGGCACCTCTCCATTTGGTGTCATTTTTTTGACTACTACTTCTTTAGCTTCTTCCAAACGTTTTTTACATTCAGCACTAATTAGTAATCCTTGTTGATATTTTTCAACCGAATCTTCTAATGATAAATCTCCTTTTTCTAGTGCTTCAACTATTTCATTTAACTCTTTTAATAACTCTTCAAACTTTTTATTTTGCATATTTTATTCCTCACTTAATTTTACTTTTTCAATATTTGTAGTTATAGTACCATCTTTCAATCGAATTTCTAAAGAATCTTTTTGACTAATATCTTTTACCGAAGAAACAACTCTCTTGTTTTGATAAACAATTGCATATCCCTTACTCATTAAATTAAGAGGATTTAAAATGATTGCTTTTTCGATTAAACTTTGAAGTTGTTTGCCTTTTAATTCTACTGAGTGAATTAATAAATCATTAACTTTAAATATTTTATTTTCTACTTCTGAATATTTCTTAAAAATAGGTTCTAAAACTAATTCTTTACGTAATTTTTGATAATATATGTTTATTGACATTTCTCTATTATTTAAAACATTACGATAGGCCATATCTAAACGTGAATCTAAATTGTAAAGATTTTGTTCAAAAGCAAGTAAAATATTTTTAGGAGAATATCTTTCTAATGTTTGAACTTTTTCTATATATTTATTTTCATATCGTTCAAAAACATTTAAATAATTATTTAATCCATAAGATTTAATTAATTGTCCAAATATTTTTTCACTACTATTGATGATTCCATAAACTTGATTATTCATTCGTTCAATTATTGATTCAAGAGATTGAATAATATCTTTTTTCTCTTTGGTCAAAACCATTGCTGCTCCTGTTGGTGTAGGTGCTCT
This sequence comes from uncultured Staphylococcaceae bacterium, assembly GCA_964384805.1. Classification (GTDB taxonomy): domain Bacteria; phylum Bacillota_I; class Bacilli_A; order ML615J-28; family CAG-313; genus HGM10611. The sequence continues at coordinate 30,181 of CAYLLO010000003.1, forward strand.
AAAAGACGATACAAAATCACAAATTGTAAAATCTGCTTCATGACCTATAGCCGAAACCGTCGGAATTGGGGAAGCAAAAAGTGTTCTAGCAAGTATTTCATCATTAAAACATGCTAAATCTTCATAACTACCACCACCACGCCCAATAATAATAACATCAGCTTGATTATCTTTATACACTTCTTTTAAAGCTCTTACTAAATCTTTTGAGGCCTCAAGTCCTTGAACAAGGGCAGGGTATAAAATGATTTTCGCAAATGGTAAACGACGATTAAAAGTCGAAATAATATCATGAATAGCATCCCCCGTTGCGGCAGTAACAACAGCAACATTCATTGGATATTCTGGAAGAGGTAATTTATGATTTATATCAAATAAGCCTTCTTTTTGGAGTTTTTCTTTCAACTCCAAAAATTGTTGATATAATTTACCTACACCATCACGTTCAATATAATTAATTACAATGGAATAACTTCCTCTTTTTTCATATACCTTTACTGAACCAACTACTTGAACAATAATTCCATCTTCCAATAAAAAATCAATATTCAACATTTGATAATTAAAAATCATTGCTGAAATCACACTATATTCATCTTTTAAAGAAAAATAAGCGTGGCGTCCAGAAATTTTAAAATTCGAAATTTCACCACGCAAATAAATTTCTTGTAGATGAATATCACTGTCAAATTTATAATTAATATAGCGATTTAAAGATGTCACACTCAAAAACTCAATATTATGAAATTTTTCTAAATCTACTCGCATTTATTTAAATATTCCTTAATATCATCTAATACACGGTTCGTAAATTTTGATTGAGCCTCATCGTCTAAATTACTATATTCTTTAGTTATTTCAATTGCTTCATCAATGACAATACTAGCTGGTGTTTTAGTTTCTAATAATTCATATACCGCAAGTCTAATTATAGCTCTATCTACATAAGATAATCGTTCGATTGTCCATTTTTTTAAATTAACTGCAATTATTTCATCTATTTTAGATAAATTATGTTTTACACCTAAAACCAATTCTTGAACAAAAGGATTATTTTCAAGAATAAAAGCTTCAATTTCTGAATTATTTACTTCGTATTTATAATCTGGATCCATTACAAACTCAATTTTTTTTGATAAATCTTCTAATTCATTATAAGAATTATTTAAATCTAAAGAGAATAAAATTTTCATTGCGCATATACGACATACATGACGATTCATATAAAAGTCCTCCAATAAGGTACTCTTATTATACTATATCTTTCATTTTTTTTCAAGGAAAATCAAATATTCTTGTTTAAAATTTCTTACATACTAATAAATATTCACCTTTAAGTATTTTTATGAAAGAAAAAATCAAAGATTTTCTCTTTGATTTTTCTTATTATAATCATCTTCGACATGTTGTGAATACTCTTGCTGCAAATAATCATATCTTTCTCTAGCATCAACATAAGTCGCAAGCTCTACATCATTGATTAAATCTCGATTGGTAATCAGCAATGCTTCGTTATTTAACTTACTTTTTCTTCTATCCAAATAAATCACTCCCATAATAGTATTTACATTATGAGATTAAATATGATTATTTCAATAACCAATCTTTACCTTTTAAAGTTTCAGGTTCATAACGTGATAAATCATTATAGTCTTGTTGTCTTAGAGCTTCAAATATTACAACTGCAGCAACATTACTAATATTTAATGAACGAATTTTATCATTAGTCGGTATTCTAATACAATCATCTAAATATGTTCTTAGAATTTCTTTAGGAATACCAGTTGATTCTTTTCCTATAATAAAGTAATATGTTTCATTAGGATCATTTAGTTTTAATTCATGAGGAGTTTTCATTCCATATCTCGTCAAAAAATACATTTTTCCATGATTTTTACTTTTAAAATCTTCCCAATTTTCATACACTTCAAAATCAACATTATCAAAGTAATTAACAGCACTTCGATGTAAATGAGCATCCTCTAACTTAAAACCTAAAGGTTTAATAAAATGTAACTTAGTATCCGTACCTGCACAAGTACGCATTATATTACCCGAATTTTGAGGTATTTCTGGTTCGTATAAAACAATATTATTTTTGGCCATATTATCACCTTCTATGTTAATTTAGCTAATCTTTTTTTCATCGAACTTACACGTGGTAAAAAATCGACAAATTGATATAAAATAGTTCCCAAAATACAAGCTCCAAAATTACTAATAACCATACAGAGCCATAAAGACTGAGTACCTACTTCAAAAACATTGAGCATCAAAAGTAAAATTGGTACTCTTAAAACCCAAAGTCTAATAGTTGATAAAAATAATGAAAAATCTGTTCTTCCTGCTCCTTGAAAACAACCATTAAAGCACTGAAAAATGCTCATTAAAGGAAGCCCCAGTAACAAATAAAATAAATACTTAACACATAAATCAATGTCTTGTTGTTGAATAAGAAAAATTCCAGCAAGTTGTGGTCTAAATGGCAACAATATTAAGCCTCCAATTACTCCAATTCCTAATGATAACGCCATTGCTAGATTAAAAGATTTTTTAGCTCTTGAAATATTACCAGAACCAATATTTTGTCCTACAAAGGTTGCCAGAACTGAACTTACTCCCATTGCTGGAAATAGTAACATTGAGTTTATTCGATTGCCAATTGTAATCGCACTCAATATCGAATCATCATAACCAGCAATAACAGAATTAATAATAGCAAAACCTAAAGAAGTAAATGCTTGACTAATAGCTGATGGCCATGCAAGTTTAAAAATTTGAATTATTTTATTAGTATCTATTTTTAAAGCCTTAAAAGTTAACTTCATTTCTTTACTTTTAAACATGTGAATTAGAACAATTGGTACTAAGATCATATTGGATATAACTGTTGCATATGCAGCTCCACTAAGATCCATTTTAAGACTCAAAACAAAAAAACATGTTATTACAATATTTAAAATAATCGATAAAATACTCCAAATAACTGGCATAATTGTATCACCAATTGATTGTCGTGTTGCTTGATAAGCAAAAAAGATAAATAACCCTGTCATTTCAAAAGAACGAATACGTAAATATCTTAAGGAATATTCATACAAATTTGCTTCTGCATTCATTAATTGTAGAATAGTAGGGCATAAAAAATACAATAATATATTAAATACAATTCCAATTATTCCACAAATAATTAACAATTGTCCGCTAATTATTGACGCATCTTCTTTTTTCTTTGCTCCTATATATTGACTCATTAGAGCTGTTCCAGCAATCATTACTCCCATTGCTAAAGCTTGAAAAATTGAGATTACTGGACCTACAAAACCAATTGCCGCTATCTGATTACTAACAATATCGGCGGGTGCATCCATTTTACCTACCACTAACATATCAACTACATCATGAAACGCTTTAACAATATTATTAAACATAATTGGTAAAGATAGTAAAAAAATCCCTTTCAAAATGTTTTTATCATACAATATTCTTTGTTGCTTGACATCAACTTCATTTATAATTGTCATAGTTTTTTTCCTCATTATCATTATTATACACCAAAAACACCAATAATACAAAATTTTTGTTTTACTTGAACAAAAGAAAAATATTTAATTTCACTTTTATTCTTTAGGATTCCATTTTTGATTATTATCAGTTACTTTTTCAATAACTTCAATCATTAAATCACGATATAATTTGTTACTATTAGTAATATCAATTCCTTTTAAAAACGGATATTCAGCTTTATCAAAAACATAATCAATAGTCGCTACATTATAGTATTGATTATCAAATAAAGTTTTCCCATTAATAATAACTTCATTACCACTTCTAATAAATGATTCACTAGCAACTAAACCGCTATTTTCCAACAACTTCTTAATATCAGAACCTAATAACTTACAAGTTTTAATTAAATTATCAAAAGGCATTATTTGATATATTTTTGCAATTGTAATATCTTGATTAGCATAAATCGGAAAGGCATCGGCTCTAATACCTCCAGAATTAGCAAAGGCTATATCAACATTTAATTCTTTTTGTAAAATATTTGGTCCCCATTGTCTAACATCATAAACCGTAATTTTTGTTTCTGATGTACCAATAACTTTATTAAAAAAAGGTGCAGTTTCTTTTTCTAATCTTTTTACGTATTTATTTAATGAATTATTTTGCGGCTTACTACTTGTCATCTCTATTGTTAAGACACTTGGATTACTCAAAGTTTTATTTTCCTGATTTACTTCAAAGTTAATTATTCCCACATACTCCCCTGATGACCCAGCTTGAACAACTGGCACTTTTCGACCATCTATAGTTGTAATCATTGAGGTATTATTTTCATGAAGATGTCCATTAATAATAGCATCAATTTGCTCATCACCAGTCAAAGCTGCTAAAGATGAGTTAGTCGCATCTGTTCCATCATGTCCCAAAGCAATAACAACATCACAATCTTTTTCATTACGTAACATCGAGGCATAATCAGCAATTATATCAACAGGCATCAAAAATTTATAATCTTCTATCATTTGTGTTGCTATATCACTTTCTAAACCATATCCGATATATCCAATAATACCGATTATTAGTCCTCCTCGTTCAATAATAGTATACGGCTCAACATAATCAGGCAAATCGTTTCTACTTTTTTGAATAATATTAGCACCTAAAAAAGGAAAATCAGCTTCTCCATTTTTTATATTACCATCTCGATAAGCCAAAATTGTATCTAAAGACCAATCAAATTCATGATTTCCAATTGTCATAGCATCAAACTTAATCATATTCATCAATTCAACAACACTTTTTCCTTGGTTATAGTATGATAATCCCGTCCCTTGAAACATATCACCTGCAGACAATAAAATTGTTTCATTGGGCGATTTTTCTTTGGCTTTTATCATATATTCACCGAATCTCGCAATACCATATGCCCCATCTGTTTCAGATATTGCTCCATGGAAATCATTAATTGTATAAATTGTTAATTTAGTAGCAGGCATCTGACTTTTGTCATTACAGCTACTAAATGTAAAAACCAAGAATAGTCCTAAAATAATTTTTAAATATTTTTTAATCATTTTCTAGTAATGTAGACCCCTTATGTCTACATATCTCCTTTCAATTTTCTAAAATATCATAACACATAAATACAAGTTAAAATATATAATGTGTTAACTACTTTTAAAATCATTAACCTATAATTTTATTTATTATAAAAAGATTAATATAGTTCTTTTATGTTTTCTTCTTATAAAAACTCAATAGTAGTTTCTTTTCTCATATTCACAATTATGATACACTTCAAACTAATATATCCGTAATTTATTATAACATTTTTCAGTTAGTTTTCATCAAATAATACCCTACTATTTTTGTTATTATTAATTACTTGCATTTTTCAGTTAATTACGATATAATTATAAAGCATGCCAGTGTGGTGAAAAGGTAGACGCGCTAGACTCAAAATCTGGTATCTGAAAGGATGTGTGGGTTCGAGTCCCACCACTGGCACCATTAAAAATGACTAGTCTTGATACAACAAATAAAAGGTGTCAAGACTTTTTTTTATACTTTTTCAGAGGTTTTAAGGCTAAAATAGGCATATTTCAAGTGAATTTCAATCAGATTTGAATATATTTTTGGGCGGTTATATTAATGATTTCGACTTTGTCGGAGAAAAAGAATTGATTTTTTTAATAATTTGTGGTATATTTTAATTAACCCCCATAGGGGGATAAGTCGAGGTGATAATATGAATGAACATAAACACTATCATGAAAATACAAAAGCAGTATTAAACAGAACGGCTCGTGCTATAGGGCATTTTCAATCTGTAAAAAAAATGATTGAAGATGGTAGAGATTGTAGCGACATCTTAATTCAATTATCTGCAGTTAAAGCAGAAATAGAGAGTATAAGTAAGGTTATATTAAAAGACCACATTGATCATTGTTTGGTCGATGCGGTAAAAGAAAATGATGAAGAATTAATTGAAAAGTTGAAAGGAGTTATTGACAAGCTTATATGAAACGAAAAATAAATAAGGGAGTTTTTCTTGCTATCTTGGCAGCCACTTTATATGCAATTAACTCTCCACTTTCTAAAATATTATTGGATTATATGCCATCAACTCTTATGGCGGGATTTCTTTACGTTGGTGCAGGTCTAGGTATGCTTATAATAGCGGGAATAAGAAAAATACGTCATATCGAAGTAACCGAGGCACACTTAACAAAAAAAGAATTGCCGTTTACTATTGCAATGATATTATTAGATATTGCCGCACCTATCTGTTTATTGCTTGGATTAAAGTCAACTTCATCTGCAAATGCATCATTGCTTAACAATTTTGAAATAGTTGCAACAGCTATAATAGCACTTATGATATTCAAAGAAAAAATAAGTCCACGTTTATGGATAGGTATTGGTTTTGTTACGCTTTCTTGTTTATTGCTATCCGTTGAAGATTTTTCAAGTTTTCAATTTTCTTACGGCTCACTGTTTATAATTCTTGCTTGTGTTTGTTGGGGATTTGAAAACAACTGTACTAAAAAAATCTCCTCAAAAGACCCGTTGCAAATTGTTTTGCTAAAAGGAATATTTTCAGGATTGGGTTCAATAATTATAGGGTTGTGTATTGGTGAAAGAGTAACTGTTTTGTGGAGTGTTTTTGCTGTATTGATTGTAGGTTTTGTTGCGTATGGATTAAGTATTTTCTTTTATGTTTACGCACAAAGATTATTAGGTGCTGCAAGAACAAGTGCCTATTATGCAATAGCACCATTTATTGGCACAATCTTGTCGCTTATAATTTTTAAAGAGATTCCACACTATACTTATTTTATTGCACTTGGATTAATGATTGTCGGTGCTTGGCTATGTTCAAAAGATGAACCTATACTAAAAAGGAATAGAAAAGAAATCGATGAAGATAAAAAATGACAGGGGTGTCGAAGTAATCGTTCTAACACTTAGGGGTGTCGCTTTTTTTGCCTTGGGGTGTCGGAATTTTCAGGTAGGGGTGTCGTTTGTATCAAAATAGTTCGACAAACACATAAGAAAAGTATGGCTTTGATACGAAAAGTGTCAAAGCTATTTTTATTATTAAATGCAAGAAATTAGTCTTGTGAAGTACCATTTGGGGTTTTTCTAAGACTTTTTTACATAGTACTGCGGAATGTTAGACTCGTCAATAGAACTAAAGGTGATATAGGTGATGAAAGAGTAACTGACTAAATAGTCGCCAAAATTTAAAAATATTGATTTTTTTAGATACACTAGTGGAAAAGTATATTTAAAAAGTATTAAATAGAAATATCATAAATAAACTGATAAGAAAGAAAAATTAATTGAAATGATTATCAAATACAAAAAAGTTAATAAAAAATGTGACGATATAAGAAGAAAAAATATTTTGATTAACGAAATCGTTAATTCTTTTATCTTAGATCCTATTACTCATAAAAGATTATCTAATGGTTTTATTGAAGGTAAAAACAACTTCTGTAAAACTATTAAGAGAATTGGATTTGGTTATTCTGATTTTGATGTGTTTAGATATAAGATTATAACTACTAATAAAAAAGCTAAACAAATTAAAAAATAAAACATTTTAAATCATTAAATTCATATGTATTGATAAAAAATGCTATCCTGTTAGCTCGGCGGTCGTAAGACTGTTAAATAGGTAAAAGGCGTGACCTTCGTGGTCACGTCTTTTGCCTTAAGAGGATAGCCCAAAGTGGCGCAAGGGGGTGCAGTCCCGTGTTCGGAATGCAGTGATGCAAACAACCCGGACTTTCGGAATTCCGGGCCTGGTCTCGCAGAGTGCACGGATACATATAGTCGGCAGACCATGTATAGAAGTGCGCCCTTGCTTTGCGGCGGGATTTTCAATTCCACGATAGGCTGGAATTTTAATCTACTTCCATAGCACAGAAAAAATAGTCCAACGTCTGCACCAGCCTATTGTCCTCATATAGCTTTCTAATTTCGGAAACCGTCATCCATCTACAGTCTGAAACTTCATCTGTTGTTGCATCGTCCAAATGCAGGTCACCATCGTATTCAAAAAGCCATACATCCACAATATCATTAAAAGTGCTTCGGATTTTAGTAAAAAGGATTTTTCCAGTTTCGGGTTCTAAATCCAATCCCACCTCTTCTTTTACTTCTCTAAGCGCTCCATCAATACTGCTTTCCCCCATTAAAATAGAGCCTCCAACACATTCCCACATAAGTGGAAATGTTGGTCTGTTAGCTGAACGCTGAGAAATGAGGTATTCCCCTTTGCAGTTGCGTATCCATATATGCACCACCAAATGATAGAAACCTTCCGGAATTTTTTCTCCTCGAATATGCTCCCTGCCTGTCTTTTCCTTATATTTTGTATATAAATCCCACTTTTCCATGTTTTCTCTGTCATCCTCCAAATCTTATACATGAAAAATATAACACAGCAACAAAACCAAGTCAACCAGCCGGAAATGAACATTTCTTAGCTGTGACATTAACTGTCTTATGAACACCGCACTTTTGGACAGCATTTTTTTGTAAATTATTTTGTGGTTGTTAATAAAATCTTTTATGATAATTTGTTTTATTTTATCCCAATACCTCAAAGAATTTTATTGAACATTTTTTCGATAACTTATAAATTTTTTTACTTAAAATGTTAATTTTATCACAAGATTTTACAGAACCTCATTGTTTTATCTTAAATTCAAGTAATTTTATTCTTATTTATCTAAAAAACCTTTTTTTATCTGTTCTAGTGTTTGATAAAAAATATCTGGAGCATCATGTGAAAATTCCATATATTCATTCGTTCTAGGATGTATAAATCCTAGTGTTTTAGCATGAAGAAATTGCCCAGTATCTCCATACACTTTCCTTGGACCATATAATGGATCACCTAATACTGGATAACCAATATATGACATATGAACTCTAATTTGATGAGTACGACCAGTTTCTAAAGTGCATTCAATAAGAGTAAATTTTTTGAATCTTTCTAATACTTTAAAGTGCGTGATAGCAGGTTTTCCACCACTCGTAACAGCCATTTTTTGACGATTAGATTCATCTCTTCCAATTGGTGCATTTATTTTTCCTAAATTATGTGGTATTTGTCCATACACAATGGCAATATATTTTCTGATAGTGGTTTTATCTTTTAATTGTTTACTTAAAGATTTGTGAGACAAATCATTTTTACATGCAACAAGCAAACCTGATGTATCCTTGTCAATACGATGGACAATTCCTGCTCTAATTACTCCATTAATACCCGATAAATCCTCACAATGATGCATTAAAGCATTAACAAGAGTTCCTTGATAATGTCCAAAAGCAGGATGAACTACCATTCCACTAGGTTTATTAACAACAATAACATCACTATCTTCATACACTATATCTAAAGGAATATCTTCTTTTTCAACTTCTAATGATTCAAGTTCACGAGGTTGAATAACAATATAATCATCCTCATTTAACATATAACTAGGTTTAACAATTTTACCATTAACAGTTATTTTACCATCGTTGAAATAATTTTTTAATTCACTTCTTGTAATATTTTCAATAGTTTTGGCTAAGTATTTATCAATTCGCTCTCTGACACCTAAAAAATTAATTTCCTTCTGCATCTTCTACTTCTCCTTTTTCTTTTTTTCTAAATAGTACTAAAGGATCTTTATGTTCAAAGAAAATTACATACACACACAAAATAATCATTCCAATTGTTAAACAGATATCAGCAAAATTGAATACTGCAAAATCTACAAATAAGAAATTAATAAAATCAACTACTCCTTTTTTGAGACCAAATACCATTAATAATCGATCAATAAAATTACCCCATGTTCCTGCATATATCATTATCAAAGCAATCGTATAAAGAGGTCTTCTTTTAAAAGATGATTCTTTGAAAAAATACGTCATACCTACTACTCCTAAAATACTAATAATTAATGGAAAGTAAGGAAAATTAGAAAAGATACTAAAAGCTGCTCCAGTATTATAACTAAAAGTAAGCTCAATAATATGATTAATAATTATAATACTTTCATTTCCTAATAAATATGTCTCAGCTAAGAATTTGGTTAATTGATCAACACTTACCAACAATATCACTGATATAATACTTATAATAATTGTCATAAATTCTCCTTTCTATATCGCCATTTTACAAATAATAAAATCAATTATGATAGCTAAAAATAGTATCCATAAATTAAACAATTCATAAATAAAAATAGCTTTGGTGTCTAAAGATAAAATTTCATCTGTTTCTATATAATTTTTTAATAATACAACATTAAAAACCGTTGAAGAAGCATAAACTAAATCTAAGAAAATATATACCAAAATCATTGTAACCCAAAACATCCATCTAATAGGCGAAAAAATTGTTAATAATGAAGCAATTATCATAATCAATGGAATACTAATTACTAAACAATAAATAATACTAAATACTAATGATTTAATAGAAATTTTTCGTGGAATTTCTATTGTAATTAAACGATTACTTTCAATTTTTCCTTTTTTGTACAACTCAATAAATTTCATAATTCACCTATTTTAAACTTTCTAAGTATTTGACTGCTTCTTCAAATGTTGCAACTGGAACAAAAGCTAAACACTTAGGACTTCCTAACTTTTCATAAGCTTTTTTGGCTTGATGGTAGTTGTTACCTTCTTCATCAATAATATTACCATTTTCATCATATGTAACTGGAACAAAGAATACATTAGCATTACTATAATATGCGGTAAAAACCTTTTGATATATCCCGCCAATAGCTCCAACTTTACCATTAATATCAATTGTTCCTGTCCCTGCAATTTTTAATCCATTGGTAATGTCACCTTCAGTAATTGCATTATAAACAGACAATGCCTGCATTAATCCTCCACTAGGTCCTAAAGTGTTAGCTTCATTTAAGGTAAATTGTGGAGTTGTTTGTTTTGTGTCAATTGTATAATAATCATAAAAAGAAATTCCAATATAAAAACTACTTTGATCTTCATCAGCCCAAATAGGTGCATAATTTATTTCCAAACTTTCGCCATTTCTTTTAATAGTTAAAATAATATCTTTTTTATTTCTAACATCAGAAATCAATTGCTCCTTAAAAAGTTCCTCACTTATTACATTTTCTCCATTGTATTTAGTAATAATATCTCCGATTTGAGCATCATAGGAAATATCTTTAAAAATAGTATGAATTATTAAACCATGATAATTGGTTGTAATTTGTTTTCCTGCAGTTTGATAAGCCAAGATAATTGCATTATTAATACTAACCTGCTTTTGAATAGTTCCAGAAGTTCGACTTTCTTTATCCGTCATTTGTACAAAACTACTAGTTTTATCAATGCTAACTATCCTATCTAGTCGCCCAATCATATAAGTTAGTAATGGAATTTTTTCGACTGAATAAACTGATACGGTATTAAAAGACCCCTTTTCAGGACTAGCATTTTCAATGTCAATAACATCAGTTACTTTGTTTAGACCTCCTGGTGAAATTATATCATAATCTACTCTTATAACTCCTCCTAAAGTGATAAACAAGTATGGTATAGATAACAAGAGTATCAATAACAAATTTTTTCTTAAAAGTTTCTTCATTACTTGATAATCAACTCCACTTCAGACATTTTACGATATTTTACTCCTGCTGCATCTAACATTCTTTTACTTGCAAAATCAGAATCGGTTCCATCATATTTATCATTTGCATAAACTATTTCTTTGATACCAGATTGAATAATTAGTTTAGCACATTCATGACATGGGAATAAAGTAACATATAAAGTTGAATTTTCTAAAGATGCAGTCGAATTTAAAATTGCATTAGGTTCTGCATGAACTACATAAGGGTATTTACAATCTAAAAATTCTCCTTTTCTTTCCCATGGAAATTCATCATCACTACAACCATAAGGAAAACCATTATATCCAATTCCAATGATTCTTTTTGAATTATTAACAATACAAGCCCCAACTTTTGTATTAGGATCTTTGCTACGCATACTTGATAATACTGCAACACCCATAAAATACTCATCCCAACTAATATAATTATTGTCTTTCATGATTTTCTCCTTCAGTAATATTCTTTTTAACATAACAATTAGCCATTTGACAAATGCTACACTTTTCAGATATCTCACAATCATTTGGTTTTGGAACCTTTTTATTTAAAAGATATGTCCCACTAAACAAGATGATTACTACACTTAAAACTATAATTGTCTTAATCATTATTTTACAATCTTAATTTTGAGTTCACCTAATTGTTTTTTAGTAACTGGTGTAGGTGCATCACTCATTAAACATTTAGCACTTGCAGCTTTAGGGAAAGCAATAACTTCACGTAAGTTATTATTTTTAGTAAGTAACATAACAACACGATCTAGTCCAAGGGCTAATCCTCCATGAGGCGGAGTACCATATTTTAACGCATTAATAAAGTATGAAAATTTTAATTCTACTTCCTCTTTATCAAGACCGATAGCCTCAAACATTTTTGCTTGTATTTCTTGATCGTGAATACGAATACTGCCTCCACCTAATTCATAGCCATTTAAAACAATATCATAGGCTTTAGCCATTGCTTTAGCTGGTTCAGCAACCATAAATTTTTCATGTCCATCTTTAGGTGATGTAAATGGATGGTGGGCTGCAACATAACGATTTTCTTCTTCTGAAAACTCAAATAATGGCCAATCCACTACCCATAAGAAATTAAATTTATCTTTATCAACTAACCCTAGTTCAGATGCTATTGTTGTTCTTAATGCTCCTAAAGCTGAGTTACAATTTTCAATTTTATCCGCAACTATTAATATAAAATCATTTTCTTCTAAATTTAAAGTTTTTATTAATTCCATTCCTAACTCTTCAGTTACAAATTTCGCAATACTTCCTGAAAATACATTATTCTCATATTTTAACCACGCAAGCCCACCCGCATGATATTTTTTTGCAAGTAATGTTAAACGCTCAATTTCTTTTCGAGAATACTTGTGAGCGGCATTTTTAGCAACAATAGCTTTAACAGCTCCAGCATTTGAAATTGCCTCATCAAAAAATCCAAGACCTAATTTAGTTGCCCAATCACTAATATTTTCTAGTAGCATAGAAAAACGTGTATCTGGTTTATCACTACCATATTTGTCCATCGCTATCGCATACGGCATACGAACAAATGGAGTTTGAATATCAATATCTAGAGTTTCTTTCCATATTGCTTTTAATAAACCTTCAACTACATTATAAATATCTTCTTCATCTATAAAACTCATTTCTAAATCAACTTGAGTAAATTCTAATTGACGATCAGCTCGTAAATCCTCATCACGAAAACATCTTGCGATTTGGAAATACCGATCCATTCCTCCAACCATTAATAATTGTTTATAAATTTGTGGTGATTGAGGTAAAGCATAAAATGATTCTGGATGAACACGAGATGGTACCAAAAAATCACGAGCACCCTCTGGTGTTGATTTACCTAAAAAAGGTGTTTCGATTTCTACAAAATTCAATTTATCTAAATAATTACGAATGGCCATACACGTTTTATGACGTAATAACATATTTTTTTGCATTTGAGGACGACGCAAATCTAAATATCGATAGCGCATTCTTGTTTCCTCTAAAGCATCAGTTTGATCTTGAATCATAAATGGCGTTTGTTCAGCAATATTCAAAATTGTAAATTCTTCAACCTCTACTTCAATATCCCCAGTTGGGATATTTTTATTTTTGTTAGAACGTTCAACTACTCTTCCAGTTACTTTTAAAACATATTCATTTCTAGCATCCATTGCTTTATTATAATTTTTATTCTCAGGATTAACAACTAATTGAGTAATTCCGTAACGATCACGAAGATCAATAAAGACTACTCCCCCTAAATCACGTTTTTTATTAACCCATCCAGTCAAAGTTACAACTTCACCAACATTTTCAATTCTTAATTCACCATTAGTTTTAGTACGCATATTTTTCTGCTCCTTCTATTCCAAAAAATTCATTTAATTTATTAACACTTAATTTAACTTCTTTTTGTTCAATAGTGTCTTTAATAGTCATCATATCATTAGCCACTTCATCTTCACCAATAATAATAATGTATCTTGCTTTAACTCTTTCAGCAAGTTTAAATTGTGGTTTTAAATTATCACTTTGATAATCTATTTCGGTCGGAACTCCATTAGTTCTTAAATAATCAGTAAGTTTCAATCCGATTTTTTTAACTGTTTTTCCAAGAGTAATAACCGTTACTTGCTCCTTGCAAGAACTTGGAATTTTTATTCCCAGTTCATCTAAAGCCATCATCATTCTTTCTACTCCGAAAGCAAAACCAATAGCTTTTACATCTGGTCCATCAAAATCACGACCCATATCATTGTATCGTCCACCTGCACATAAAGTTAAGCCATTAATAACTGAATTTGGATTATCATAAATTAATTCAAATACATCATTTGAATAGTAATCAAGTCCTCGAACTAATTTATCACTTACTTCGTATTTAATTTCTAAAATATCTAAAATATTTTTTAACTCTTCAAAATAAATTTTATCCTCTTCAGTTAAATAATCACTAATTCTAGGGGCATTATTCATAATATCCGTATTTGCATCAGCTTTACAATCTAACATTCTAAGCGGATTTTTTTCATAACGTATCTTACAATCAGCACACATTTCATCTAAATGTGGTTTAAAGTATTTTTTCAACGCTGGAATATATGCATTTCTTGCTTCTTTGCTTCCTAAAGTATTTAAACATACTTTAATATTTTTTATTCCTAAAGCATTCATAATCTTACATGCTAGATTAATAACATCTGCATCAAGCAGTGGATTTTCTAACCCATAAGTTTCTACCCCGAATTGCGTGAATTGATGGTAACGACCTTTTTGAGGACGTTCATATCTAAAAATTGGACCAAAATAATAGTATTTAGACAAACCTGGATTAACATATAGTTTATTTTCAATAAACATTCTCATCATTGGAGCTGTACCTTCAGGACGAAGAGTTATACTACGATTACCACGATCATTAAAAGTGTACATCTCTTTATTTACAATATCACTACTTTCCCCAACTGAACGGACAAATACATCAGTCGATTCAATAATTGGTGTGATTACTTCACTATAACCAAATTTTTTAGCTATGTCAACACATGTTTTTTCAATATAACGATATTTTTCTGCTTCATAGCCAAAAAAATCAATAGTTCCTTTAATTTTATTAATTTTCATATTTTTTCTCCTTATAAAAAAATGAGCAAAAAAATCCCAAAACTCTAAGGACGAAATTTTATCGCGGTGCCACCTTAGTTCAGAATTTCTTCTGCTCTTTAATTTCTTTTAACGCAAGAATAACGTTTCTCCAGAGGTGTCAGACTCTATCAACGAAATTTATATTAGTTATATTATACAATTTATTTTATTAATTAACAATTTATTTATAAAACTTTTACATTTGAGTAGGAGCGCTAATTCCCATTAATGCCAAAGCATCTTTTAAAACAATACTTACTGCTTTTAGAATAGTTGCTTTTTCCATTGTTTGATTTACGTCTTCACTTATTACTTTTTCGTTGTTATAGTAACTATGTAAAGCATATGCAAGTTCATCAATATAATGGGTAACTTTATGAACTAATCTTTTGGATGCCGCTTCTTCAATTACCATTGGATACTTAAGTAAAATTAAACATAAATTTTTAGTTGCATCTTTGTTGATATTTTCAAAACTTATTGTCTCTACAAAACTATATCCTTTAGATTCAATTGTTCGAAAAATACTACAAATTCTTGCATACGCATATTGAGCGTAGAATACTGGATTTTCATTAGTTTTTTTCTTCATTAATCCTAAATCTAAATCCATTTGAGTATTTAAAGCTTTTGAAACATAGAAATATCTTAATGCATCACTACCAACTTCTTCAATTAAATCAATTAGTGTGATTGCTTTACCACTCCGTTTACTCATTTTAACTTCAATACCATTTTCCATTACTCTAACCATTTGAAGAATTTCAACATCTATTAAATTACTATTCCCTCCAACCATAGAGACAGCTGCTTTTAAACGATCAATATATCCATGATGATCTGCTCCTAAAACATCAATCAAATAATCATATCCTCGAGATAATTTATTGGCATGATATGCGATATCTGGCAAAAGATAAGTATAACTTCCATCACTTTTAACAATTACTCGATCTTTTTCATCAGTATAATCAGTTGTTCTAAGCCATGTTGCATTATCTTTTACATATGTAAAATTGCCATCAATTAGAGTTTTTAAGGTTCTTTCAACAGCGTTGGTTTTATATAATGATTTTTCACTAAACCAGTTATCAAAAGTTACATTAAAACTTTTTAAATCTTTTTTAAGATTTTCAAGTAAAACTTTAGTTCCAAATTCTTTAAAAAATTCTAAATCAATGTTATTTAAAAATTTATCACCAAACTCATCTTTAACCATTTCTGCAATTGTGATAATTTCTTTTCCATGATAATAATCTTCTTTAAAATCAATAGGTAAGCCATATAGTTCTTTATAACGTTCATAAACACTTAAAGCCATATTTGTAATTTGATTTCCTGCATCATTTACATAGTGTTCTTTATTTACATTATAACCTGCTTTATTCATAACATTCGCAAGACTATCTCCATAAGCTGCTCCTCGACCATGTCCTAAATGTAAATATCCAGTAGGGTTAGCAGAAACAAACTCTAGTAAAACTTTCTTACCATTTCCATAGTTTACTTTACCATAATTATCTTTTTCCTTATTGATTAATAAAATCACTTGTAATAAATAGTCAATATCTAAAGTAAAGTTAATAAATCCACTACCTGCAGCTTCCACATTTGAAACGTGAACTTTTTCTTTATTAAACTTTTCAACAATTTCAGAAGCAATTATCATTGGTGCTTTTCTTGCTATTCTAGCAAGACGCATCGCCACATTGGTTGAATAATCTCCATTTTCTTTATCCTTAGGAATTTCAAGTACTATTTCAAGATTCTCTGTATAGTATCCTAATTCTTTAATATTGTCTATTAATTCATCTTTAATATTTTGTAATATTTCTTTAATCATCGTATTACCTCTTTATATAATTCTTTCTTATTGTATCAAAAATATTATTTTTTTTCAATTAATAGTATAAAAAATTAAAAAGTCAACCCTATGTTAGATTCCAAAGAGTCAACTCATATCTTGTTATTCTTTTTCATTTTACATATTTAGTATAATTAATGTAAGCCAAAAAACTTCTTTTAAGAAGAACTAAATCACTATTATTATTAAACAAAATAAACTTAAAATCAAATATCCTTCTAATTAAAACATATTTCATCCTCACATTTCAAATTATATCATAATTTAAAATAGACTACAAATAAAATATAAAAAGCACCAATTAATAGTGCTTTAAGTTAAATTTATATAAACCCAGAAGGACCGTTATCACTATGCGCAACCGCATATTTTTACAAAGGCGGAAATCTCATGAAATACTCTTTAGGATTCCTACTACTTATATAAGTGCAGGCTTTCAACACCAAATACTCTCAACTTCCTATTAAAGACTGTTCGGGCAGCAATTATGTGAAAATGCGTGAACTCCAGGTCTCGAACCATCACCATTATACCATTAACTTTTCTATTTGGCAAGTCTTTTTATTTTTTTCTAACAAAACTAAAATAATCATATTGAACAGGCCTAAAATAAGCAAGCCAATATCAACTAAACCAATTGTTTCATTAATATTTAAAACCACTCCTAGAGATACTCCAAGAGTAAAAATAACTCGATAACCTAAAATAATTTTATGATGTGAATTTTTAAAAAATCTAGCAAATAATAATGCATTACTTTCTCCTAAATAATACTGACCAAGAAGTGAAGAAAAGGCAAAAATAAATAAAAAAATCACACCAATTAATAAACCAATATTTCCTAAATTTTTAACAAAAATTTCGATTAATAAATCTGCACCATCATATAAATTATAATCTAATTGCATTTGAACAATAAAAATACCTGTTATTGTACACATAATTAACGTATCAACATATACTCCAAGCATTCCAAAATAGCCTTGGATGCTAGGAGTAGGTGATTCGCTCATACCTGTAACTGATGGCATAGTCCCAAGTCCTGACTCATGAGAAAATAAACTTCTTCTTATTCCAACCGATATAGCATTAATTATTAATCCAATTCCCATACTTTTAACATTAAATGCCGAATTAAAAATAGTAATAACACTAGTAATGAAAGTATGATAATTCATAATCATTAAAAAAATAATAGTTGTCATAAAAGTAATTGTCATAATAGGAACAATTTTATTAGTTACATCAACAATCTTCTTCGTTCCTTTAAAAACAATTAGTATCAAAATAGTAATTAATAAAATACCTATTAAATACTTATTAAATGGAAAAATTCTCGTTATAGCAGAAAGAATAGTATTTACTTGAATTGGAGGAAAAAATATTGTATTGGTTAGTAATAGAAAACAAGCAAAAATAATACTTAAAATAGGATTATTTAATCCCTTTAAAATATAATAACAAGCTCCACCACGATATTCATTACCTATTTTTTCTTGATATTTAATTGCATATACATTTTCAACATAGGATAAAGCACTACTAAAAAACCCAAATAACCACATCCATATTATCACACCTGGTCCTCCAACTATAATTCCTGTGGTCACTCCAACTAAATTACCTGTTCCTAAATTTGTCGCAAGAGATACCAAAAATGTTTTGTATGTTGGATGATTAGGATATTTTTTATTGAAAGTCCTTACTTCTTTAAAAACACGAAATTGGGGCCATTTTAAATAAATTGTCCAACATATTGAAGAAATAAAAATAATAATCATAATAAGTGTTAATATTTGTTCCATAAAAAAACCTCATTACATTTTAGTAATGAAGTTATATTTTTATGTAAATAAATTATTTAGTACCTGCTTGTGTTTTTTGATAGGCTTCAACATTAGCTAAAATTTTAGCACGCATTACATCACTTGGTAAAACTCCTTTAGCTAATTCCATTGCCCAAATAATCGCACCACTTGCTGGAGCTACTTTCAAAACTATATATTCAACTTTTGTTTGAATATTTGATTCTATCGCATCTTTAAATCCTTCAAACATATCTGGAGCAGCAGCATTAGCCCAAACAGAGCCTGCCAAAATAACATAAACAACTGATTGAAAGTTTAAGTTTGTAATGCAACCAGCAACTGAACGACCCATACAGCGTCCTGCTGTTTTAAGCACATCTTTTGCTACTTCATCACCACCATTAGCATGTTTAAATAACATTTGAATAATCTCTGTACGATTTAGTTTATTGGACATTGATACATCTACGATTGTTGCAAGATAATCTTCTTTATCAGTAATACCAAATTTTTCAAATAATTCTTTTGTCATTGATGTTTTTTTACCAACTCGATATAATTCATCATAAACTGCTTGAAAAGTTCTTCTTGTTAAATAAGCTCCCCCTGCTTCATCTCCTGATAAATATCCTACACCACCTACTTGAACATGATTACCAAGCTCATCCATTCCAACGGTTACTGTCCCAGTCCCATTAATAGAACAAACACCATAACCATTTGGTGAGGCCGCTTTAACTCCTAAAAAACCATCATTTTCCATTCCAAAATTTTCAAAACCCATTTTAGAAATAATACCATTCAATTGTTTTTTTTGATATGGAACATCAGCTCCAGCAAGTCCAAATCCTGCACCTGCAATATCTTTGACGGTAATATTATTACGAGAAAATAAGATATCTAATTGTTCTTTCATAACACGATAACTACCCGCAAATGAGTCATTTAATCCTTCATGACTACAAGTCCCACCTCTAAGACCATCAATAAAATTACCTTCAGTATCAAATAACAAATAGTCTGTTTTGGTATTTCCCCCATCAACACCAAGAATATACTTCTTTACATTATCTGCCATATAGTTTACTCTTTGTTTTTAAAAAATTGAGGTAAGAATTCTTTATGAGCTTCTAATAATTCATCAAAACATGCTGAAGCTGTTTTTAAATCTCCAACTAGCGGATTAACAACTAAAGCACGTAATGCTTCTAATTTATCACCTGTAATAGCCGCTTTAACAGCATGACGTTCATAAGCCTTAATATTAGAAATGTATTCCACCATATGATCAGTAATAACTCCAGTTACAGGAAGTGGGGTTGCTCCATTTTTACCAATTTTTGCACAAATTTCCACAGCATCAGTATCTTTTAAAAACGGAATTGCTCCTCTATTCAAAACATTAACAACTTGAACATCCCCAACATCGTTCCAAATAGAGTTAACGAGATTAATTGCTACTTCTGAATAACGAGCTCCACCACGTTGAGAGAGCTGAGCAGGTTTCACATGGAGTTCACTATTTTGATAAATCTCAAGAAGTTCTTCTTCAATTTCCATGCATCTTTCACCACGTGTTTTTTCAGCATTCTTTAATGTATTTAGTTTGCTATCCTTGAAGTAATAGTACTCTAAATAACATGTAGGAATGGCACCAATCGCTGCGACTTGTTCTTTAGTAAATCCACTAGCAGGAATGTTTTTCATTGACTCACTATTTAATCCTGCTTCTAATGCTTCTTGTAAATAATCTTTTCCATTAGCTTCAATTTTAGTTACATAAGCAAAATGATTTAATCCCATATACTCAATATTGGCATGAGGTAAATTCATATTACGTTTAATACCATCGATTGTATTAATAGGAACATTACATAATCCCATCATCTTAACATTTGTATAATTTAACAAAGCCTCTGCTATCATACCAGATGGATTAGAGAAGTTAATTAACCATGCATCTGGACAATATTCTTCCATTAACTTAACAATATTTAGCATTACTGGAATTGTTCTTAATCCTTTGAACATCCCCCCAATACCACATGTTTCTTGACCTATTAAGCCATATTTTAAAGGAATTTTTTCATCTTTTACACGAGCAGGAAGTTTTCCAACACGAATTTGTGCTAGAACAAAATCTGCTCCTTTTAAGGCTTTGGCATAATCATTTAAAACAAGCTCTGTTGAACAAGATAGTCCTGCTGCTACAATCATTCTTTGACATAATCCCCCCACAATATTCAATTTTCTTTCATCAATATCCATAAAAGAAATTTCTGTAACTGGTAAAGTTTCTCTTTTATTAATAATTCCTTCAATTAATTCAGGTGTATATGTACTACCTGCTCCAATAATACAAATTTTCATATTATTTACTCCTATCTTATAAACTTATTAATTTTTGATTATAAATATTTTTTTAAATCTTCAACTTTATTCAATTGTTCCCAAGGCAAATTAATATCATGACGTCCAAAATGACCATAACTAGCAGTTTGTAAATAAATTGGACGACGTAAATTTAATGTTTCAATTATACCTTTAGGAGTTAATTGAAAGTTTTCTTTAATAACTTTAATTAATTCATCTTCTGTATATTTAGAAGTTCCGAACGTATCTACTGATATACTACAAGGTTCAGCTACCCCAATTGCATAGGCAATTTGAATTTCCATTTTTTTAGCAAATCCAGCTGCAACCATATTTTTTGCAACATACCGCAACATATAAGCCGCACTTCTGTCTACTTTTGTTGGATCTTTTCCACTAAATGCCCCTCCTCCATGACGAGCAAAGCTTCCATATGTATCTACAATAATTTTTCTTCCTGTAAGACCAGTATCTCCTTTAGGACCACCAATAACAAATCTTCCTGTTGGATTTACTAAAATTTTTGTACATTCATCCATTAAATTATTTGGAACAATTTTATTAATTACTTCATCTACTAATGTTTTTCTCAAAACTTCTTGTGAAACATGTTCATCATGTTGTGTCGAAATTAAAATGGAATCAATATGAATAGGGTTGTTAAATTTATCATATTCGACACTTACTTGAGTTTTTCCATCAGGTCTTAAAAAATTAACAATTCCTGATTTTCTAATATCAGTTAACCGCTTAGCTAGCTTATGAGCTAAAATAATTGGCAATGGCATAAATTCTTCAGTTTCATCACATGCATAACCAAACATCATCCCTTGATCTCCTGCCCCATCTTTATCAACTCCCAAAGCAATATCTTGAGATTGACTATCAATTGCTACTAAAACTGCTAAATTTTCAGCATCAAAGCCATATTTACCACGATTATAACCAATATTTTCAACGGTCTTTCTTACAACTTTTTGAACATCACAATAACCATTAGTTGTTATTTCTCCCATAACAACCACTAGGCCCGTGGTTACACATACTTCACATGCTACACGAGAATTAGGATCTTGAGATAAAAGATCATCTAAAATCGCATCTGAAATTTGGTCACAAATTTTATCAGGATGCCCTTCAGTAACAGATTCTGATGTAAAAATACGATTTTTATTCATAATTTTTCTACTTCCTTCCTTGTAAGGTTTTCTATCACTCTTATTATACCTTTTTTTTAATGTTTTTGCAAATTAAATATCTTTATATTCCTTTTAATGTTTTATAGTTTTATCACTTACATTTTATATTCTTACAACATAAATTTTTATACTATTTCTATAAAAGTTGGGATTAAATTAGTAAGTTAACTCGTTTCTTATCTTCTTAAAAGATTAACAATAATAATAATCACTAAATGTCTTATAAATCTACCAACTATATGTATCAACTTATTTTTTTTGACAAATTAAATTTTTTCCAAATACCATCTATTGGAAAATTTTTAAATTCTAGTACTTCTTTAGTAATTGGATGATTAAATTTAATAGAATAAGCATATAGTGATAGGGGAACTTGAGGTCCACTACCATATAACGTATCACCATATAGAGGGTAACCACGACTAGCAAATTGAATTCTAATTTGATGGTGTCGTCCAGTATATAGTCTTATTTTTACTAACGAAAAGCCATCAATATATTTCAATAATTGATATTCTAAAGAAGCCTTTTTCCCATTTGAATTAATCTTTGAAATTCCCTTTTTTTCATCTACAAGGATACAATCATTTAAAATGTCTTCTTTTTCCGTTATTAAGTTTTTAGTAACCGCTAAATAGTATTTTTCAAATTTATGATTTCTAATTTGTTCACTTAACCGAGAAGCAGCTTTTGATGTTTTCGCGAAAACCATTACACCGCCAGTCATTCTATCTAAACGATGAACAAGTCCTAAATAAACATTACCAGGTTTATTATATTTTTTCTTTATATATTGCTTAATAATGGTAAGCATATCCAAATCTTTAGTATTATCTTCTTGTGATAATATACCTGGAGGTTTGACAACCACAATTAAATGATTATCTTCATATAATATCTTTAAATCCATAATATCACCTTTTAAACAAGATAATTATAACACACTTTTTTTTAAAATACCAATTTTTATGCTATTCTTTCCTATCAAATTATTTGCTATTTTTATTTTTTTATGTTATCATATCGATGTATAAATTTTTGTAAGGAGTTTGTTATGGAACAAAAAGAACAAATTACCGCAGTAGAAAATCCCGTAGAACCACCTGTTGAAGAAAAGCCAAAGAAAAAACTCTCAAAAATTGAAAGAAAAAAATTAAGAGTTATTACAAAACTAATTGAAGGAGAGATCAACGGTACCCAAGCTGCGAAAAAGCTTAAATTATCAACTCGTCAAATACGTAATTTAAAACGTCAAGTCCTTAATGAAGGAGTCGATGGAGTTATCCACAAAAATAAAAACTACAAACCTTATAACACTTATGATACCGAAATAAGTACTTTTGTTACTAAACTTTATCGTAAGGAGTATCGCGGAACAAACTTTAGTGCCTTTGCTAGAATCATTCAAGATGAATACGGAATCACCGCTTCAAGATCAACAATCTATAACTTTTTAAGAAGAGGAAGAATCCGCAGTCCTCAAAGAAAAAAGAAAAAACGTAAAAGTGTAGTTGTAAAAACAGAAGGTAAATCTACTAAATAGGCGGAATAAATCCGTCTATTTTTTAAGGAGAATTTTATGAAAACAATTTATGTTGGAAATATTCCAATTGGTGAAGACCATCCGATAGTTATTCAAAGCATGACTAACACTAAAACTAAAAATATTAAAGATACTATAAAGCAAATTAATGAACTTACAAATGCTGGAGCCCAAATTATTAGAATGGCAATTACCGATATGGAAGACGCTGAAGCAATTAAAGAAATAAAAAAACAAGTATCAGTTCCTCTTGTAGCAGATATACACTTTGATTATCGCTTAGCTTTAAAAGCAATTGAAAACGGAATTGATAAATTAAGACTTAACCCTGGCAATATTAAAGACAAAAAACAAATTACTGAGATAGTTCTCGCCTGTAAAAGCAAAAAAATTCCTATTAGAATTGGAATTAATGGAGGATCTCTAAATTCAGAAATCTACGAAAAATATGGTCATACTCCAATGGCATTAATTAAAAGTGCTAATGAGCATATTAAAATTTTAGAAGAGTTGAATTTTACTGATATTATCATTAGTTTAAAAGATACCGATTTAGATATCACTTTAGAAGCTAATCGCTTAGCACACAAAATTTTTAAATATCCACTTCATATCGGATTAACCGAAGCAGGTACTATTTGTTCAGGAACAGTTAGATCAAGTTATGTCCTTGGAACCCTTTTGAAGGAAAAAATCGGCAATACAATTCGTGTATCTTTAACTGCAGATCCAATTGAAGAAATAAAGGTAGTTAAAGAAATATTAAAAATGACAGGCAACTATTCTTCTCCAACTATAATTAGTTGTCCGACCTGTGGAAGAACTAATTATAATATGTTAAAGCTTATTAATAAACTTGAACCTATGCTTTCTAAGCTTAATATACCTTTAAAAATTGCCATTATGGGCTGTGCAGTGAATGGACCAGGTGAGGCAAAAGACGCTGATATTGGAATCGCTGGAGGAAAAAATCAAGTTCTACTCTTTAAAAAAGGTCAAATAATTAAAACAATTAAAGAAGAAAACATTATTAATGAGTTTATGGATGAAATTTATCTTCTTATAAAAGAAAATAATAACTAATCTATAAAGACCATATAAATAATTTAAAATAGACTCTAATAATTAAAACACACATTTTCCCTAAAATTATAAATTAGGGTCAATGTGTGTGTTACTTTTTTATAACCTCTTTTTTTAACATATATTAAAAAATCTATCTTTTATATCTAATACTTTCATTAATTAAAGACTTTTTATGAATATTACAAAGAATCAGTTAATTACTTTTTGCATTTATACTAAATACTAATATACCACCTCACCTAAAAGAACAAATATGTAAAAATACATATTTGTTAACAATTACAACCTATAATTCCTAAAATATAAATAATCCATTTACTTTGTATTTCATTATATTCTTTTATAACTTCAACAATCAAACATTCTGTTTTTTCTGGTAATTCCTCGTTATCATTTAAAAATTTAATAGTTGAAATAAGTCCCATATTAGTAGTTTTCATCGCACTTATACAAATATCAAAAGGATTTTCAAAAATCTTTAACTTTTCTTTATAAACCCCCATAATTCCAGTAGCAGTTAAACTATCAGTAGCCTCTTCTCCTAATTCATTAATCATTTTAGTAACTTTTTCTTCATGAGTTTTAAAAACTTCTTCAATTTCAACAATTAATTTGATTAGTTTATTGTCATTAAATTTTTCTGCTTGTTCATAATAAATTCGATAAATACTAGTTCCCATATGAATATATGATAAAAACTTATTTAATTCATTTGATTTTTCCACATCAATAACCTCCATTATTAGTGTTTACAATAATTAAAAATGTAGTCATAAAAAAATTTTAAATTTTATAAAATGGAAATTCATTGATTTTTCAATAACTGTATTAATATTCTCTTGAATTTTTATATTAATAATCTTTATCAAAAATAACTATTAGTTTCTTAAAAGTTAAGATATTACTGATTACTAAATTTCCTTTATAACAAATTAAAACTAGATATATTTAACTCTCTCTTTGTAGCAAAAAATCTTCACTTATATCTACATACCACACTCGATTACTCTTTATATATTAATCATATCCATTACATAGAAAATCCCTACTTTTTAAAGTAGGGATTTTTGTCTATAATTCTTTATAGGGCCGTTTTCTTTTTATAGATTATTACCCTAATTGTCCAGGAAGAATCGAAGATAGAGTAACTGTCTTAGTAGTTGAGCCAGTAGTATATGTTATCGTATAGGTTACACATTCAGAATTTTTAGGTAAACTACTAACACGACCATTATCTTTTAAGTATTCACTATTAGATGAGAACACTAAATTATAATTATTGTAGTTTTGGTATAATTCCATATGTTGTCTTGTTAATTCTACAAATTCGTACCAAATTTCTAAGTCATTTTCTAACATTGGTTGTGGACACCATTTACCAGCAAAGAAATGATGACCTACAAGTCTGTTAAGAGGCAATTCATATTTAATAAGCAGTTTAGCACAAAGTTGAGCAGTATACTGCCAAGTTAACCATAAATCAGAACCTTGTCTTACTGATGTTTCAATACCAATTGAATTATTATTACCACCAGTTGATGAAATATATCCATAACTTGTATTTAGGTAATGCCCTCCTAAATAAACTTTAGATCCTATTACTTTTACTCCAAGACCCATACCATTTAATTTAGTACCACTTGATGTATTTTTAACATTTGTTTTAACTCCTTTTATATAGAAATATCCATCCGAACCCATTTTTACATCTGTTGTATAAAGGTCGGTTCCTACTTGAGCAGTTGTAACACCACTATCAGTCCATGTCATTTTTTTACTTGCACTTGCGTGCCATGCCCCTTTTGATTCAGTTTGGCAAGCCCAAATACCATCATTACCTGTACTATAATGCCATGATGCACTAGTAACATTCTGATTATAAATAGCTAAATTTTTACCACCAGTAAACATTGCTGAAGCTGAATATGGCATATCTGCAGCATAGTGTACAGTAATAAAATCAATACCATTTTTACCATCACCATTTAGTGTTGTTGTTTTTGTTGAATTAGATAAGTAATAATCATCATGAACCGCATAATCTGTAAATAATAATTTAGATACACTTCCCACAATATCAGTATAGTAAGCACCATCAGAACCAATTTTAAGACCTATAATTAAATCTTCTTTGGTATATATTTCTTTATTATTACTATCTAATAATAGTTTTAATATACCGGTAGGTTCTACATCTAATACTGTTATATAAAAAGTAAACGAAACATCAGTATTATCAGCACAACTTACTAAGATTTCTGCAAGCCCTTCTTTTATCCCAGTTACAACTCCATCACTAGATACAGTTGCGATAGAAGGCGTTTTAGATGTCCATACTAAATTGGAAGAAGCACCTTTAACTGTTGCCCCAAGACGAATTGTTTTATTAGTTACAACATAAGATTCATCAAGAAATTCACCATTAATAAATGGATTAACATAAACTTCAATTTCTAATACTGTATTTAAAGAAGGATTATCAACAACTGTAATAAATACTTTCGCGGTACCACTATCAACTGCAGTAATTAAACCTTCTTCTGAAATTGTTAATACATCGGTATTATTGGATGTAAAAGTAACTTTTTTGTATGTTGCATTACTAGGTCCAATTACCCATGTTAATTGATGTTGAGAAAGTTTTAATAATCTATCAATTTCATTAGTTATTTCGAATGATTCAACCGAAATTTTTTCACTCCATTTAGCTGTTAATACTAAATCACCATAAGTACTAGAGGTAATTTCTTCAACTTTATTACCTGTAGTATCATACCAACCAAGGAAAGTACGACCATCGTCAATAAATAACTTAGTTAATTCAAATTCATCACCTAATTTATATTCAGTTATTGGGAAAATAGTAATTTTAGTTGCAGAAATCAATGCTTCATTCATCGATTCTTTCCATGTTGTTGGAGGAGCATTACTTAACCATTGACCAAGTCTATAAATACCAACATAACTATCCCATGCATTTTGGAGAGAATTGGCTGCTGTAACTTGAGCATCAAAAACAGTAAACCAGGTATTCCATTCTTCAAAGTTTTCAGATGCATTACAAAAATAGTTTTCATCAATCGTATCTTTTCCATTTTGTTTATAGAATTTATATGTATTTTGATTTTTATTAGTAACCCAGTCCTCTAATACTTTAGATTTAAATATTGTATAACTATCCGTTGGTTTTAACCAATTATAATATGAAGTCAACACATATTCAATTGTTTCTTCAAGTGAACTTGGAGTTTTAGTAGGAAGTTTTCCCTCTGTATAATTATAAGTAATAGTGTAAACTTTTTCTTCTCCTTCAAGCCAATTAGCATAAAGGGTTATATTCGAATTAACCTTATAAGAAATTTCTGTAATTATATTTTCTCCTTCTGTATCTGTAGACCAACCAATAAATGTATATCCTTCTCTACTTGGTTTAGTTAATACTACACCTTCACCAAAAGTAAATTCACTAGGTGCATCTTCAGAGTTTTCACCACCTCTTAAGACATAATTAATATTATACACTGGAGCTTTAGCGTTTAAATCATACCAAGCAGCATATAATGTACATTCACTTGTAACAGAAATTACTTTATCTCCTGTTAAATCAGGGTTAGTATACCATCCTAAGAACATATGTCCTTCTTTAACAGGTGCAACTAAATTAATTGTTGTTCCTTTAGTAGCCTTTGATATTACATATTCATTAGTTGATGAATTGCTTCCCTCATACCCAATTGTTGGAGTTGGAATAGTAGCACGTAATACATTGAATGTTTCATAATTATTACTGCTAGAGGCAAGTAATCCTTGAGTACCATAAAAATATCCATCAAGAACAAACCCTAAAGCTCCTTTAAAATATGTAGATGTTGTACCAACACTAGGGTATTTAATAGTTGTTAATTGAATAATATGTTTAGTAAGATTAGCATATTTTTCTTTATAAGGGCTTGTTCCTAAAAATCCACCAATAGCTTCATATCCATTAACACTATCAAAGAATAATTCACTATAACCATCTGCTACTTTATATGAACCAGTTGATGTAGCATTATATTTAGCAACTGGATCCTCTTGTTTTGTGCTAAATTCTGCCCAATTAGATGCATGAAGAGTTGAAGCAACTTTAGAAGAATTCAGCAAATTATTTTCAAATAAATATGCATAGAAATCTGCCATAAAAATTTCAGGCAAATTAGAAACTGCATCAATCCCTTTAGCTGGTTCAGTTACTTCTGCTATTTTCCATTCCCAAGATCCTCCATTTAATTCATAGTTAATTTGATAAGATGCTTCATCAAATAATGGAATTATGTATAAATTACCATTAACAATAATATCTTCAACATTTGCCTCTACAAAATTATCTAAACTACTTGAGTATTTTACTCTACCATTCCACTCGTATCCCGATGGAACATTAAAGTCAATATTTTGATCTAGAGTACTTCCTACTTTTCTTTGAATAACCAACAATTCTTCTAGTTCTTCAGTCAATATCGTAACTCTATAATAAGTACTACTATTATCGATTAGTGGATATTGAGCAGGAAAGTATGTGTGCATTAGTAAATATATAACATCATCCGTATTAATTTTTCCACTTCCATTGAAATCACAGTTTTGAGTTACTGGATATGTTGCGGGAAAGTATGTGTGCATTAGTAAATAAATAACATCACTAGTATCCACTACTCCATCACTATTTAAGTCACCAACAACTTGTGTCGTTAATTCTTGATTATTATCTTCACTTGCTTTTACACCTATATCTGCAAAAATAAATAAAGCAAATAATAAAAATAATAATCCTATACTTGTTAAAACTTTTCTCATATAGACTCCTTATTTAATTTTTATATTAATATTTTATCATAATCTTATTTTTTAAGCAAATATACCACATATAATTTATTCTAATTAATAAAAAGATAGTCTATATTATAGACTATCTTTCCCATTAAAAACAATCACATATCGTATTAACTATGGTGTCAGTTGCATCTTCTCCATAAGCCCATACCATAATACCCATTCCTTCATTAGCAGCATATTTACATTTTTCAGTAACTGATAAAATACTATCATATGTAA
This sequence comes from uncultured Staphylococcaceae bacterium, assembly GCA_964384805.1. Taxonomy (GTDB): domain Bacteria; phylum Bacillota_I; class Bacilli_A; order ML615J-28; family CAG-313; genus HGM10611. Next base: position 60,473 of record CAYLLO010000003.1, read on the forward strand.
TAAAATATTTGTCTTCCGCATTATACAAATATGAACCTACTAATTGACCACTATTATTATACTCATTATATTGAGTAAAGTTACCTGTATTAATTAAGTCTTTAATTCCTGTATAATAAATAGTTCCTGAATTTCATGTAATACTTTGACTAGCTAAACCATAGCCTATAACTTGACCTAAAATAGCAGTTGCACCCAAACCTGGTAAGTTAGTTACAGGAGATGTTCCAGTTACCTTATAGGCTTTTCCATAAGCAGCAGCTCCTAAAATTATCTTATTTTTATCAAGTCCTCGCGAAGTATAATACAATACTCCATAATTACAACAAAACTTATAACTATAACTATTACTAGGCTGATATATATGAGTTAAATGAGAAGCATTGGAAGTTTTATTTAAATCATAACTCATCATATTAACATAATCACAATATTCATTAATAGTTTCATAATCAAAACGATCGGTTCCCCAATATGTTGGAGGGGTAGCAACAGATAAAATATAATTACTACCATTTTCACTTTGTAATTCGTTAAAACTTTCACGAAGTTCTTTTAATAAACTATTTAAACTAGCAATATCAACGGATGTTGTATATTGCTCGTAACCTGATTGACTTGACAATATTCCTGGAAATTCCCAATCTACATCTATTCCATCAAAATTATAAGTAGTTATTAAATTCAAAATATTATTAACAAATTGGGTTCTAGTAGTCTTTTTATTACAAAGTTTGACCATCGCTTGTAATGAAGTTCTATTAGCACCATCTATTACTAATAAAACCCGGATACCATAATTTTTTAGTTCCATTATTTCATCAATATAAGTTGTATTAAGAGTTAAAGTCCCATCTTCTTGTGGTACAGCAAATGCATAATATACCATATTCATATTTTCTTTAAATTTATCAGAAAATAATGTTTGATCATTTAAATACCTTTGACTATACTTTTTATAACTTTCTGCTGAACTTACTGCGAAATAAACAGCTTTAGGATTAGTCATTAAATCATATGTCACCGGATTAATCACAATAGTTTTTTGAGTTGTTGTTCCATCAGCCAAAGTAGCATAAACAATTACCATTTGTTTTTGATGAGTTTAATATCGACGATTAGTATATCCTTGATTATTTTCAATAGTATACAATTTATCATTGCTTGAGGTATAAGTTACCTTAAATCCTTCAAACATAGTTGGTAATTCATCAATCGTATCTGATGATACAACATCACTAATATAATCTAAAGCATCAACTATTATTATTTTTTCCCATTTCGCATAAAGAATGATATCTCGTGTAGGAATAAAGCTAACATAATCATCACCACTAAAGTTAGGATTATCATACCAACCTAAAAAAGTATATCCTTTTTTAGTGGGAATTGGTAATTGACATTTTTCATCGTTACTAATTAATGAATTATATTTCAAAGTTTCATCACTATCATCAACTAAATAAAGATTGTAAAGATTATCATTTTCTTTAAAAGTTATTATAAAAACATTTTCACCATTACTATAGTTAGATGGTTTTTGTGGAAACACTACTACATCTCCAATTTGGATATTTAACTCTACAAGAGCTTGATAATCATTATTATAATCATCATTCCATGCTAAAATTAAGTAATCATAGTCACTTTGAAGTGGTTGTCCACTTTCTAAAATACTTGTAACAATATATTCATTATTTTGATATTTAATTCCTACTTTATACCAATACCGAGAAGTCCCAACTTCTACACCTGATTTATATAAGCGAATCCCATAATATTTTTCCATAGTCGATGTTGCATCTTGAGAATTAACCCCTACTACATTAACACTACCTTTAATAGATGGTTCTTTTTGCCATAAAACAAATATTTTAGTATCTTCACCAATGGCATTCCAAAAATCAAATGTTGTTCCATCTTCCTTAACAATATCAACAACTTGATATCCTTCTTTTTCCAAATTTAATTTAGAAACTCTAGTTCCAGATGAAACGTAGCATTCAATAATTTCATTTCCATTATAATATTCTACTAAATAGTTAATTCTCTCCCATTTAGCCGTTACTTTAGCGTTACTAGTGACTTTTGTGACTTGATGTCCATTTTCATCATACCAACCTAAAAAATTGTAATGCATTCTCGATATTTTAGGTAAAACAACTGGTGTTGTACTTTCTTTTAATAAATCAACTTCTCCTACTCCTGGAATATTATCCAACATATAATATACTCGCGGTGATTTTTCTTTTGTAAACCAAGGATATGTATCAGTTAAATTACTTGAAGTAAAATAGAAAAACTTACATGTATCTACTAAAGAGGCCCATGCACTAGCAAAGAAATCATTACCATTATTGGTTGCAGTCGTATAACCTTCATCAGTACGCCAGTATGCAAAAAAGACTTCTAAGTGTTCAATCACATCTTTAAATTTATTATTTCGATAACAATAACCAATAAAAGTATCTATTGGTTGTTCATCAATAGTTCCACCTATATCAACACTTAAGTAATATTTAGAAAAAGCATCAGCTACGCCATAGAAAGCATCAAAATTGTTGAAATTCCAGTTTGAACAGGCATTTATAAAATCACTATCGTTATTTATATTATAGCTATTTAAATCACAATCCGTATGCTCTATTAAAAAATTATAAAATTCCGTAAAATAAGCAACATATAAATCATTCTTAGTATCAAATTGTTCATATCCTAAATCATAACTAATTTGATATTCAGGAACTTCAATTTGTGAATTATTTATTGGATAATCATCTGGAAAATAGGTATACATTAATAAATAAATAACATCATTTGTATTTACTTTCCCATCATCTGTATAATCACAATTTTGAGTTATTTGATAAGAATTAGGAAAATAGGTATGCATTAATAAATAAATAACATCACTTGTATCTACGATATTATCATTATTTAAATCACCTAAAACAACCCTTTCATCATCTTCCTTTGCTTTAACAATACTTAAATTGAAACTAATTGCATATGTAAACATTACTATAAATAGGGTTATGATAACTATTAGTTTTTTCATAGGAAAGCTCCTCTATCTTTGTATTATTGTATTTTATCATATTTTGTTTTTTATTAATGAAATTTTTCTTAAATTAAATCAGTTTTTTAGAAATTATTCTTTTTATTACTTAAGAAGTATTTTAATAATCCTACATTGCAGTCTTATTGGTAAAATATTGAGCAATATTAACCCCAAATTGTAATTAATTTTATAAACAATTTTCGGATGTTTTTTTGTGGTAGCTTTAAAAATTAATTTAGCTAATTTTTCAGGTTTCTCGGTTTTTCCCATAAATTTAAGCGTTAGTTTTAAAAAATTATGAGCTTGTTTTTGAAACAGAACAGTCTTTTGAGCTAATTTTTCAGTATTGTTTAAAGATCCCTTGCTTAAAGGTGTTTCTATCGCTCCTGGTCTTATCGTAATGACTTTTTGTCCTAATAAATTTAACTCTTGTCTTAAAGCTTGTGAATAAACATCAAGTGCTGTTTTAGAGATATTATATAACCCATTAAAAGGCATTGGATTAAGTTTGGCTACTTCACTGGTAACAATAATAATACGTCCATTTTTACTTAACATAGAATAAAATACACTATTGATTAACATTGGCCCTAATAAATTTACATTAATGACACTCTTTAAATCATTAAAATCATTTTCTACTAAAGAAACCATTTTGTGAATTCCAGCAATATTAATGATTGCCTCCAACATAACATATTTTATTTTAATCAATTTTTTAATTTTTTCTAATTCTTCTTGATTAGTAATATCAACTACATAACTATCTAAATTTTCTTCATCGGATATTTTAATAATATCTAAACCAATTACAAAATAACCTTGGTTTAAAAAATAATTTTTTACTGCCTTGCCTATTCCTGAGGCTACTCCTGTTATTAAAATTTTTTTCATAAACTATAACCTTTTTATATCATATTACTTGATTATTTTGTTTATTATAGCACATTTTTATAAAAAATGAAAGTCAACAACAATTAAATAAAATATTTTTTGAAATTTGTAGAAAAAACGAATTCAATATACTCACCGCTGGACTCAAAAGTGTTGCAAATTTGCTTATTTTATAGGCAGGATAAGGAAAATGCAACAAATTGCATTTTCGACTGTTGCGACAACTGGGATACCCAGATTTCGCTTCTTTACCACTAAATGTAAGAAAGAGTGAAACTGAAATTATCAGCTCCACCCTTAATGTTAAAAGTGATGTTTGTTTTATTTTATTATTTTAAATTCTTCATTCAGTTGTTTCCACTTCTTACAATTAAAAGCTAATTTTTTATCAGCAAGTCTATCAATTAAATAATCAGAAACATTTAATTCTAAATTAATATACAATAATGCATTCTCATATTTATCGATAAAATCATTCTTATTAACAATTAATTCATTTGATATTTTTTCTAAAAGAAAATCACAATATTCATCTAACATTATTGATATGCTTCCCCAATAATTAAATCTTTCCTCAAAATCATTTTTAATCTCATTAGGAAATGCCATAGAAAATAGTTCTTCCTTTTTAGGCATCGGAGTTCTATAAAAACCATTTTCTCTTCCCCAACCTAAATCATATAATTTAGTTGATTTCCAAATTGATTCGTCCTTTTCTAAAAGAATTGTATTGTCATCAATAACTTTAAACCCATATTGTTTATAATCAATTGGAATAAAACGAGTTGTTTGAATAAAATAAAGCATTATAAGCCTCCTCTAATTATTTCAGCTAACCTTTCCAACAAAATAGCTTCTTCAGAAAACCAAATCGCAGTTTCTCTCATACCAGGATAATATAAAATAGCTCTAACTGTTTCTCCATAATGAACTTGATTTGCAAAATTTTGAGATGCAATATTCCAAGCTAATGGATTATAATATTGACCAGAAAAATACGTTTGTAAATAAGTTCCTGTACCAGTCATTTCCAATGTTGTAGCTCCATTTTGAGTAGCATAGTCCATTGCTCCATTCATAGCAATATCACCACCAGACCAAAATATATGTTGAGTATGGTGGAAAGATTGATATAAATTATCTAACATCATATATGCAGCTGCAGTTCCACCACCATATTTGGCCATTTGATAAACTCTTATACCACCAGCAATGACATCTTTAACACCAGAAGCGAATGAACCTGTAAGTGCTCCACTAATACCTGCGCCAAGTAAAGCGCCAGCAGCAAATCCTACTGCGCCACCAAAAAGTGCACCTAACGCAATGTCACCAACTAAATCCCATCCAGTGTTTCCAGCTTGACTTGATTTAACTCCTGCATATACTCCACCACCAATTAATCCAATAGTTCCAA
>CAYLLO010000004.1:0-55214 GCA_964384805.1 uncultured Staphylococcaceae bacterium
CAATTACTTATCTAATTAAGTAATATTTTGTTGCATTTCTAATTACAATTTAGGACTTCAAAAACTTATAATCTTAAATTTTCTAATAATTCTTCTATCAATTTATTATTTGATTCACTTATTGAAAATATCTTTTTACCTAAATCTTTAAGAGAATAGCCTAAATGATAAAGTTTACCTTGATCTATTATAATGTATCTATCATGTACTTTAGTTGTATATCTTATATCTAATAAACCATATTGTTTATTAAAAGTATTAATATCTGGCCCGAGTATTTTAGAATTAATACTTGTATATATAATAACTTTTAGTCTTCTTTACTACTAATCTATCAAGAATGGTTCTATCCATATAATTATCAATAATTATAATTTCATTATTAGCACTTTCAAATATAGATTGTATTAATGTATATGCATCATAAAACTGTCCGTCATAGAATATTTTATTTATTCCGTATTCTTTATTAAACACTTTATCTTCTATTTGGACTAATCTATTATTAATACTAGCAACTTCATTTCTTAGTTCAATATAATTATCATTAGATACACTTACTCTATTTTCATTAATGACATAACCTTTGAGTAAATATTCTTTTAAAACTTGATTTGCCCAAATTCTAAATTTTACTCCCATATTAGATTTAACTCGATATCCTACCGAAATTATTACATTGAGCGTGTACATGTTAACGTATTGTTTTACTCCAACAACACGCATTTTTTGCGTGTTGTCATCAAAAACTAATTCTCCCTCTTTGAAAATATTATTAATATGCTTTCTAATTGTCTTCTCATCTTTATCAAAAAGTGCTGCCATTTGATTTGCTGACATCCATATTGTTTCATCCTTTGGGCTAACATTAACTTCTAATTCAAATCCTTCATCAACAAATTAAATCAATTCAAACTTTTCTTCTTTCATTTTAAATCCTCCTATACAAAATCGTAATAAAAAATAAAAAACGTAAACTAACTTTACAAAAGAGTCCATTATTTATAATGGATATTTTCTTTTATAAAATTAATTTCCGCGTATTGTCTTTTGTGCAAAAAAAGTTACAAGCATTTCCGGAGTAGTAAATCATCAATATAAAAAGTTAATTACATTAACTTTTACTATTTCAAAAGACTAAATAATAAATTTTAAACTTGACTTTTTACAATAATATTATATCAAATTTACATGATTTTGACAACTTTTTTTTGAGTAAAAATTTATAAATTGAATAAGGATTGCATTGAATGCAATCCTTATATTTGTATTATTCGTTTACAATTACTGCAATACCACCTTGAGCAAGTTGTTTTGAGTCTTTATATGAACCGATTTGTCCAAACACCATTAATTTATCTCCAACTTGTACATTTGTTGCAAGTCTATAGCAATATAATGTACCAGTCTCATCTTCAATAGTAACAGTAATGTTTTTATATTGATCACTCCATTCAGTATCAATTGTTTTTACAGTACCTTGAACAATTACTCTTGTTCCATCTTCTAATTCTACAGCTTCAGCTAAAGTAACTCTTTTTTCATATCCAGCATCAGCAATAACTTCAGCAGTAGCGCCGGCTGCGATTTGTTTTGTACCATTATAAGAACCAACTTTACCTTTTACTTTAATAGTTTGTCCTAAAGTGACTTTTGTCGCAAGTCTAAAGCAATATAATGAACCTGTTTTATCAGTAATAGTAACATTCATATTACCATATTGATCACTCCATTCACCATTAATAGCTGTTACAATACCTTCTACAATAACATCTGCCCCATCGGCTAGTGCATTAGCTTCTTCAATAGTTGAAGTTTTTAATTCTTTAGCAACATTGATTGTTAACTCAACAACTTCTTTAATTGTACCACATTCTACAGTTGCTACAAGTTTAGCAGTACCATCAGCAGTAATAACTAATTTACCATCAACTAACATAGTTGCGGGATCTAATGACCAAGTAACTTTTACCCCATCAGTTGCATCTACTTTAGGGAATTCGAAATCAGAACCATTATAATAAGCAGATTCTAAAGTAACAGCATTAACTTTATTAACAGTTTGATCTACTTTATCTTGATCACTAAGAGTTGGAGCACTTGCTTCTTCAATACTTGAAGAAATAGCAATAATACGACTATTATATGGTTTATATGTTGAATATTTATCATATGTAGCCGCTTTAATTGTTACATATTTATCAATATAACCTTCTAATATTGTATTTTCTTCATCACTATAAGATTTATAATAAATTAATACTTGTGCTCCTGTAATAGGATCTTCTAACCAATAAGAGTCACTATCATTAGCATTAAATTTACCATATACTAATTTACCATAAAGTTTTAATGTTTGTCCACCATACATACCATCATTAATTGATTGATCATGTAAGTCTTGAATAGATATATCTTCAGAATAAACAATATTTTGATCATCAAAATCAGCACTTGATACTTCAATATTTGATCCTACTTGAAGAATACCATAATAAACAGTGATTGAACCTTTAATATGAACCTTATCTCCAACTTTTACAGGAGTAGATCCTGTATAAACATAAATACCAGCAGTACCATCACTTACAGTAAATTGTCCTGAGCCACTTGCATTAGAAACCGCAGTAACCGTTGCATCAAACTCTGCAGGGAATTCTAAATCTGAACTGCTAGAACCTGGTTTAACCCCATTTTCTTCAAAATAGAATTTTGCGGCAGCATCTTTGATTGAAGCAAGAGTTCCTCTAGCAACAGCACTAACTTCTTCTAATACTGTAAATTTAAATTCTTTTTCCAAACTCACAGTTTTCTTATCAGTATAGTTAGTAGATAAAGTTGCTTTTAATGTAACTTCTACATTACCACTACCAAAATCAGGACGAGTAACTTTTGCAGTTTTATATGTTGAAGATACTTCACCATTTTCAACTAAATCAGCAATTGCAATTACTGAATTATTATTACTTTCCCAAGCAATTGTAATCGCATAATCACCTTTTTTGCTTCTTGCAGCAAGTTGGAAAGATGTAGTAATTTCATTCATATTAGCAAAAGTAACTTGAGCAGCAGCTTCTTCTAACGCAGTCTCAGCTGCTTTTTTAGCTTTACTATTGCATGATGTCAAAGTTAGTAATGAAACCAGTACCATCATTACTAAAAAGCTTTTTCTGGTTGTTTTAATCATTTTTCTTTTTCCTCCATAATATTTTAAGAAAATACAAAATATTTTCTTATCATACCTATTATACCATAAAAAAATATATTTAGCAAGAGAACAAAATAAAAGTATATCAAAAGGCAGGTACTAATAAAGATATATTAAATTAAATATAAGAGAAATTGCCAATTTTAAAGCTAACAAAATTCTGTAAAACTATTAAGAAAACTGGATTTGGTTATTTTGATTTTGATGTGTTTAGATATAAGATTATAACTACTAATAAAAAAGCTAAACAAATCAAAAAGGACCAACTATTCACTAGTTAGTCCTTTAATACTTTTGAGATAAATATCCAATTTTATCTTAAAATCTTAAAAATTTTTATTGAACCAATAAATTTTACCACGTCTAAAATTATTGACTAAATTATCTATTAAAGTTTTTATTTTTCAACAATGATTTCAATAGATTGAATATGTAGTTGAGTAGTCGCACCTGTTGTAGTATTCTTTATAATAACCGTATCGCTATTAATTTCATATAATGTAGTTGTTTTGGCACCCTCAACACCATTAACAGTAAAACTACCTACTTTTGAGCCAAAAGTAATCGTAATTGATTTAATTGTTCCTTCATTACATTTAATAGTTAATTCGTTACCTTCACCATCTTCTTTAGAAGCATATAATCTAATTGAACCATCTTTATTTAAACCTATTTTATTAGCATATGAACCACATGCATTAGTATTAACATTAAACAATGTTGCATCTAGATTAAGCGTTGCGGCATTATTTGTGTCTTGCACCATGTTAGTTGTAGTTCCAGCAGTATAGTTTAAAGTTACAGTTAATGTTTCAACAGGAGTATCAGTACTATGTCCAGGACATTTTTCATCTTCTGTTCCAGGACAATCTGCAGCTGTACATTTTCCACATGTTTCACATACTGTATGAGTATGTGTTGGTTCAACTGTATGACCTGCACATTTTTCATCTTCTGTTCCAGGGCAATCTGCAGCTGTACATTTTCCACATGTTTCACATACTGTATGAGTATGTGTTGGTTCAACTGTATGACCTGCACATTTTTCATCTTCTGTTCCAGGGCAATCTGCAGCTGTACATTTTCCACATGTTTCACATACTGTATGAGTATGTGTTGGAGTTACAGGTTCAGTTGTTGAAGTAGCTAATGCATAGAAATGTGAAACATAACTTGTTGCAATATAACTATCATAATTACTCATACCAAATGTTACATTTGTTCCATATGTTCCCATAAAGAATTTAGTATTATCTGTTGATTTTAAAGTAACAAATGTGTTCTTTTCTGCATCATATGTAAATACAGAGGCTGCTGTTTCTTCTACAAATTTAAAGTTATTATAGTTTCCACTAGGTACTAATGCGATATAAGTAACTGTTGCATCTGATTTAACAACTTTTAATTTATATCCACCTTCAACTGTAATAGCATAAACATCTGCTGCTGTTTCAGCATCTTCTGTTGTTGCTCCATAATATCCTTTCATGTCACCAGTTAAGTATAAATGTTTTGAATTTTGTTCTTGATAGAATCCTAATTTATATGCTTTATCTGCTTCAAAACTTGTTGCTACTTGCCATGTTTGGGCTGGTTCAGTTGTATGTCCTGCACATTTTTCATCTTCTGTTCCAGGACAATCTTCAGCTGTACATTTTCCACATGTTTCACATACTGTGTGAGTGTGTGCTGGTTCAACTGTATGACCAGGACATTTTTCATCTTCTGTTCCAGGGCAATCTTCAGCTGTACATTTTCCACATGTTTCACATACTGTATGAGTATGTGTTGGAGTTACAGGTGTACTTGTTCCATCTACAAAGTTAATTGTGATTGAATCCCAATATGATGAATAAGTATACGCTGAATTTACAGCAAGTTTAAAGAATGTATAAGTTTCTGCATCAGGAGTAATAGTATAAGTTTTAGTTCCTGCTACTGTATTTAAGTCAACAGATTTTGCAGCAACAGTTGTATCATTACCAAATGATATTACAAGTACATTATTATTATCATAAGTATTTTTTCCAGCATTAAAAACTAATACAATATTTTTAATAGCTTTAGGGAAAGCTGTATTATTCCATAAAGATGAAAGTTTTCCACCATCATTAGTTTTATTTCTCATTTGAATACCATTTCCAGTTGTAGATAATTCAGTATAACCAAATTCAACACCTTCAACAGTTTTAGTTCCATCTGCATAACTAGATAATCCTAATACGGTATCAGTTAATTCAATGTAAGTCATCACGTTTCCTTTAACTATAACAGTAAATTCTTTAGTTTTAGTAACATCTCCACTAGTAATTGTTGCTGTTAATTTAACAGTTTGATCTTCCTCAGTTCTTGTAACTTTTGCTACACCTTCTTCGATAGAAATAGCATTACCTTCAGAAATAGTCCATGTAATAGTTGAACCATTTACACCAGTTGCAAGAAGATTAAAATCTGCTTCTACTTTGTCTTCTAAAGTTAATGCAGCAGCATCATTAGTCGCATTTTTTTCATCTTCAGTCATTGAAGAAGTCGGACTAGTGTAGAATTGTACTGGGAATACACTTGACATTTCATCATATTTTTCAATACCAACAGTTTGATAAGTATCATGGGTACCCATTACAACTTTTGTTTCATTTAGGTCAGTTGTTAAAGTATGATAAGTTTCATCCCATGTCCATACTACCGCAGAAGAATCTTTTAATACACAGTTAAGGTATGTTCCAGAAACTACAGCAGAAATATAAGTCTTAGTTTGATCGGCATTTAAGAAATATATATGATATCCACCTTCAACAGTTTCTAAATAAGCATCAACACCATCGTTAATATCTTCACTAGTTGCAACATAATATCCGCTCATAGCGTTTTTCATATATAAAACTTTACTTGCATTTTGTTGTGTCATAGCAAGTCTATATGGAACACCTGTTTCAACTTCTGTTAAATATGTAGATACTAAAGTATTAGCTAAAACTTTAAATGTGTAAGTTTTTTGAGCTTTTAAAGTTGCACTTGTTCCATCAGTTTTGCTATAAGTCAAACTAAAATCAGCAGTTAAAGTAACAGTTGCATCTTCTTGCCCTGCTGCAGGACGAGTTACTTTGGCTTGTTTATAATAAGTTGAAGCAACACCATTTTCCATTAAATCAGCAATAGCGATTACATCTGAATTACTACTTGTCCAAGTAATAGGAATAGTATAACTATTTTTCTTGCCTGAAATTACTAAGTTAAAATCTGATGTTACAGCTGACATATCAGCAAATGTAACTTGTGCAGTAAATTCATTTAACGCCGTTTGAGCATCTAAAGTTGGATCAGTTGTGGTAGTACCACTACCATTACCACTATTTCCAAAAATATTACAAGATGCTAAAGTAAATAATGCGGCAAATGTTAAAACTACTGCTAAAAGTGATTTTTTGATTGTTTTTAACATTTTTTGTTATCTCCTTTAATTTATTTTTGGTATCCTAAATCTTCTAGATTCATTACCATTAATTGATAATTATCATAATAAGGTTGAACAACCCCTATAACATTTTTAAATGTACATCCTTTAAACGTTTCCCATGTTTTGTTCTTCATAATGCTTGTAACCTTTAAAGCTACATTAGCATCAATTCGAATATTTACTCTTACACCATCAGGTGTTTCAGTATAAATTGTATATGCATCAGTATTATCGTCATCTTTACCACCAGTTACGGTTAAAGTGTCAAATTGAACTAACCGACAAGCCATATCCATAGTCATATTTTTCCAATCACTAGAAGTGATTTGAACAGGTGTCACAGAATTGCCTGTAGATTGAACATCAATAATGATGTTGCTTACACCAACGACTTGAAGAGCACCATTATGATAACTAATGTTAGCATTAGTAACAATATAATTACCAGTAGCAAGTTTCAAATTTTCTTCAAATCCACCATATACATAAATACCATAAGTTTTACCATCTCCAGGCACAAATGTTTCATTTCCATCTGTATCTACAGTATAGTAACCTTCATTAACTTGTTCAATAAATGCTGAACTAATTCCAAGTTTACGAGTAACTAAGCCCTCAATATATACTTTAGTTCCTTTGTATTCCTCAGAAGCAATGGCCTCAGGTGTTCCAAATAAATCAATAATTTGCTTTAAAGTATATTTTTTCCCTTGAGCACTATAATCGTATGTTGGATCTTCCTCACCATTAGTACGATCTCGATATGCTTGAGCACGAGTACCAGCATCATAGAATGTTTGCATATAAAGAGTTCCTGTTAATCCTTTAGCAGGAGAATATCCTTCTTCAACTAATTCTAAATTTAATAAACGATATGGTGAAGTACTACTTGTACGATACCATACGTATGCTAAATAACGTTTGTTACTATCAAACAATCCTGTTGGATCAGCTTGTAAAATAATTGATTCAGCGCTTTCTAATTTTGTTTTTGTAAATTTAGCAGCCGCAATACCCCATGGTTCAACTTTATACGTAGATTCAGGAGTATCAAGTCCTAAATATCTTACACTAATATCATTAGCTCCAGTTGATAAATTAGCACGGAAATATGTTGTATCTCCATCAACATATCTATAAACTGTCGCATATGTTACCCCATCAACATCCAAAGTTGATGTTTGAGTAGGTAATTGAGTTAACATTAAACTATCTGTATATTTTGTTCGTGAACCTGTTAGATCCACATTACTGCCACCTGTTCCAGTTCCTGTTCCTTGGCCCATAAGTTCTTCACATCCGCACAAGCAGAACATTGAAACTACTAGCAGAACTAAGGCAGCAATTTTAGTTTTAAATTTCATTTTTATCACCTAACTACTAAATTAGTGAGTTACAGTTATTGATAGCTGCTTCATAAGCCTCATCGATAGGAGTTCCTACTAATACCGCACGAACTAATCCTTCTACTTCATCACGAGCTTTTGATGAACCCATAAATGCTTCAGATGTATAGAAGATATTTTGTTGAGCCCAACCAACTATTTGAGCTTGAGATTTAACTGTTCCATCAGCTATTTTTTCTTGATATTCAGCTGAATTATATACACTTTCACGAATTGGGAAATATGCAGTTTCTGTACACCATAATAATGCATTATCGAAATTAGTCATCCATTTCATGAATAACCATCCACCTAATTCTTCTAAATCATTATCTCTTTCAAATAAGCAAACATTAGTTCCTTGTTGAATTACATTTTTATTTTGTCCATCTGCTCTTTGTGGATATTCAGCAACACCTGTTGCGAAACTTTCAGTAGTGTTGTAAGAAGCACCAGCTGATGAACCGGTAGTCATAACACATTGCATTGCTTTAAATGCATCTGATGAATAGTCAGTACCAAATTTTTGAGCTGTTCCAAAGATTCCTTCGTTGAATTTTTCAGTAAACCAAGAAATAGCAGCTTTAGATTCAGCATTATTAAATAAGTATTGACCTTTACCATTTGCGTCAAATCCTGTATATTTTCCACCCCATTGTTGAGTTAAAGTGATGAAAAGGTTAGATTCTGAGTCTACTGAGAAGCCTGATGCAACTTCTTTTAATGTTGCTTCTAATGCATTGTATTCAGCAGTTGTTGCATAGAATTTAGCAATTCCTTCAACTTGATCCCATGTAGGATTTCTCCAAGTACCATCGGCTTGTACCCCATATTGAGCAAGTTGAGTAGCATATAGTTTAAAGAAATCTTTATTATAGAACAATACTTCTGTTGATTTATTGAATGGTACACAATACATTTTACCATCACCATATACAGAACCTTCAGCATAGAAAGCATCTACAAAGTCTGCAATATCAGATGCAGTCCATCCAATTTGACTTGTTCCTTGAGTACCTGTTGCCCATGTAGCATCAAGAGTATAATTAATTTTAGATGCAACTGTAGATGTATCATTGATATACTCATCTAAACTTGTTAAAGCATTAGCATATAAATAGTTAGCGATGTGGTCAGGATATGCTTGAGCGATTGTTGGACCTTCACCAACTGGAACGGAATATAAGATTTTATCTCTTAAATCTGTATATCCACCTTGTGAAGTTTGTACAACTTCAAACATAGGGTATGCAAGTTCAAATGATTCGATCATTTTATCAATAATAACTTGATTAGCTTGACCCATTGCATGCCAGAAAGTAATTGTAGTTTTCCCATTAGCGTTTGTGCCACCACCCATTCCGGTCATATCACAACTAGCAAGAGAAACACCTGCAACTAATAATGCCATTAGGCATAAAAATTTTTTCATTGTTTTTTCTCCTTTTTTTAATTTTAAAATTTTTCTTTCTTTTCTTAAATATATATTTACTAAAACAAGCTTAGTTTTAGCCTTTGATTCCGCTTCTTGATACTCCTCGCATAATATATTTACGCAAGAAAATAAATAGAAGCAGTAGTGGTACGGTAACAAGGGTTGTTGCCGCCATCTGAACATTTTGTTGAGAACGTCCTTCATTATCTTTAAAGGCTGTTCTTAACCCATTTGAAATTAATCTCATATTTTCTTTACTTGTAATAAGATTTGGCCAAACATATGAATTCCATGTTCCCATTAGTTTTAAAATGGTCATTGTGATAATTGTAGGCATTCCAATGGGAATCATAACTTTTAACAAATATTTAAAATCTCCGGTTCCGTCAACTTTAGCTGCATAGTAAAGTTCGTCTGGAATTTGTTTAAATGATTGTCTTAATAAGTAAATATTAAACACACTAACCATAAATGGAACTATCAACCCCATATATGTATCATCCCATTTTAAAACACGATAAACTGTTTGCATATTGGTAATAGTTAACATTTCACCTGGAATCATCATTGTCGCCATAAATAATGAGAACAATAAATTACTTCCTTTAAATTTAATTCTCGCAAACGCGAATGCCGCAAGAATAGTTGTAATTAAAGTTCCAATTGTCGACCATACACCTACCCAAATAGTATTAAAAACTAATCGTCCATAGTTGAAATTTGCCTTTGTTACAGCTGTAATATAGTTTTTCCATTGTGGATCTTTAGTGAAAAAAGATTGAATTGGTGCTTCTAATTCAGCATCAGATTTCAAAGAAACTAAGAACATCCAATAAAACGGAATAACAACAAATATAGCAAGCACAATTAAAAATGTATAAAGCAAGATATATTTGAGTATTCTTAACATCTTTTCTCTTTTAATTAATTTTACAGCGTCTAAATGTTCATCATTGGGAGTTATATTTTTATTAATTGTCATTTATATCCACCTCCTAGTAATGAACCATTTTTTTACTAACCACTGATTGAATAGCGGTTATAATCATAATAATTATAAACAAGATAACGGCCCCTGCAGATGCTACACCTACATTGCCTTTAATATTTTGATAAATTGACCAAACAATTGTTGCCATTGTATTTGTGGTAGCCCCATATGGTTTAGCATTCTCACCAAAAATCGCAATGACCGAGTTGTATGCTTTAAACGCTCCAATAAATGATGTAATCATTAAATACACAATTTGTGGAGAAAGAAGTGGAACGGTGATTCTCCACAAAGTTCTTGCTTTTGATGTACCATCAATTTGAGCTGCTTGATAATATTGTTTATCAATACCTTGTAAAGCACTTAATAAAATTAAGATTTTGAATGGTAACGCATCCCAAATAGTGTAAATCAATAATACCATTAAGGAATTAAAGTATGGAGCTGCGCCACCTACTGGAGAACCCATCCATTTAACTGGATCGCCTCCTAAGGCCTTAATAACGGTGTTTACTAAACCTGTTCTATCATCAAAGATAATTGCGAAAACCATCCCAATCGCAATTGTATTTGTTACATAAGGCAAAAAGAATATTGTTTGTAATAATTTTTGAAATTTAGGAATTGAATTTAAAGCAACAGCAATTAATAATGAAATAATAATCGCAACTGGTACTGATATTACCGCTACCAATGCTGTATTTTTTAAATAAATGTTAAAGAATCTCATATTTGATCCAACTAATACTTCTTTAAAGTTATTTAAATTTATTGATTGAAGCGTAATTGCTTGATTATTAATATCTACTAAACCTGTTCTTGTATAGTGTGCTCCTTCAACAAATGCTGTGAAAAAAGTATTAAGAATTGGATAAAAAGTGAAAACAATAAGCAAGATAATTGTTGGCGCAAGGTATAACCACGCCTTCCATTGACTTTGTTTGACTTCCATACTACTGAATTCGACTTTCTGTTATTTTATCAAAAACAAAACATTTATTTTTCTTAATTGTTGCTTTAATTTGTTTTCCTGGAGCAATATTTTCAATATCTGCATCAATAATAAAACGGAACGTTGGATTTTCAGAACTTGAATTTTTACCAACAATTGATTTATCTCGACCAATATATTCGACTTGTTCAATATCAATTGTTAAATCACCAGTTCCTTCAGAATTAACTTCAAATCCTTCTGGTCTAATACCTACAATTACTTCTTGGTCATTCAATTCAGAATCACCAATTTTTTCATTTCCAATATATAAACCTTTATTGGCAATTTTACCAAAGAATAAATTAATCGGAGGAGTTCCTAAGAATTTAGCAACAAATTTATTAACTGGGTTGTTGTAAACATCTTGAGGAGCACCTTTTTGTTGTTCAATTCCTGTTTTCATAACTACAATTTCATCAGAAATACTCATAGCCTCTTCTTGGTCATGGGTTACGAAAATGGTTGTAATTCCTGTTTCACGTTGAATTCTCTTAATTTCTTCTCGAGTTTGTAAACGTAAACGAGCATCTAAATTAGACAATGGTTCATCTAACAATAAAACTCTTGGCTCTTTAACTAATGCTCGAGCAATCGCAACACGTTGTTGTTGTCCTCCTGATAATTGTTTAGGTTTACGATTAAGCAAAGATCCAATATCTACTAAATCGGCAACTTTTTGAGCTCTTTCTAGTGCTTCTTGTTTAGGAACTTTCAAGTTTTGAAGTGGAAATAAGATATTTTGTAAAACTGTCATATGCGGATACAACGCATAATTTTGGAACACAAGTCCTATTCCCCTTTTTTCTGGTGGTAATTCTGTAACATCTTCATCATCAAAAAAGATTCTCCCAGATGTAGGCTTTAATAAACCAGCAATCATATAAAGAGTTGTTGATTTACCGCATCCTGAAGGACCTAATAAACCGATTAACTTTCCTGAAGGGATAGTAATATCTAGTTCATCGACAGCTCTTACTTGCATGGATGCATCGCCTTTATCTTGGAAAACCTTGGTTAACTTCTCTAGTCTAATATCCATATGTTTTTTCCTCCATATTTTTGAGCAAATATAACAAATACTTCCTCTTTTAACTTTATTATATCATATTTTTCTAAAATTAGCAACTGATATAAATCTAAAATATTATAGTTTATTTTTTATTTTTTGGAATGTTTAAAAATGTTTATTAATTTTTTCCTATATTATTAATAAACAAAAGAGGCGAATTAAAATTCACCTCCTAATTATTATATAAAAATCCAAATTATTGAAGCAATAACAAGTATAGCGGCAATTACCACTATAATTTTGGCACTTCTTTTAATTACCGCTATTGCTCCAATAAGTACAAGAATTCCTACAGCAAGTAAAATTAAAGTTTGGATAATATATGAAAAAGCACCAAAAAAATCAAGAACATAATCAACAAGTTGACTACATTTTTCACTAATAAAATTGATAAATGATTGAAATATATTTAATTCTTTTAGCATCTTTTTCACTCCTCTTTTTATAGTTTTATTCTTGATGATAAAGCTTTTCTAAGTGTCAATTCATCAGCATATTCAATATCTCCACCTGCTGGAATTCCATAGCCTATTCTTGAAATTTCTAAACCTTCACGTTTCAATATTTTTTCCAAATAAAGGGCCGTTGTTTCTCCTTGAGGCGTTAAACTTGTCGCAAGTATAACTTCTTTAACATCTAAATTTTTACAACGTTCTTCAAGTTCTTTAATAAATAAATCATCAGGTCCAATACCATCCATAGGTGAAATTAATCCTCCAAGTACATGATATAAACCATTATATTGCTGTGTTTTTTCTAGTGATATTACATCTTTAGTATCTTTAACCACTAATATTTTGTCTTTTTCACGAAGTTCATTTTGACATATATCACAAACTTCTTCAGTAGTTAAAATATTACATATACTACAATGTTTAATATTTTTTTTGGTCGAAAGCAATACTTTAGTAAATTCTACAACATCTTCATCCGTTAATTTTTCTACCACTTGAAAAGCATAACGAGTAGCAGTTTTTTGTCCAACTCCAGGGAGTTTTTCAAAACACTCAATTAAGGGATCTAAAAATTTTAATGCATTCATTTAGAAGAATGATCCTCCAAGCATTGATTGATATTTACCTAATTTCTCTTCCGTAAATTTTTCAACTTCTTTATGGGCAGCATTGTAGGCAGCAACAATCATTTCTCCTAACATTTCAGTATCTTCCTTAGAATCGATTGTAAAAGTTTCATCAATTTCTACTTTCAGTAATTCTCCAGTCCCTTTGATTGTTACATTAACTACTCCACCAGCACTTTTAGTAAACTCAGCATTAGAAATCTCCTCTTGTGCTTTCATTATTTCTTGTTGCATTTGGCGGATTTTACGCATTTGTTGTGGATTCATATTATTATTCCTCTTCTTCCTTAATTAAATTTTCTCCAAATAAATCAACAGCCTTATTATAAGATGGACTCTTTTCATCAACAAACGATTTTTTAATAATCTTTAATTCAGGATTATTAATTGGAGTAAGTTTTGGAAATCTAGTTCCCATTTGATATTGTCCTCGATATTCATTTCGTTTTTCTTGCCAAATATTTTCTGGTAAAGCAACAAAATCATATTCTCTACCAAAAGTAATCTTTAATATTTGTTTAGCCTCAAAATGAATCTTATCTCCCATAATGTGGTTACATAATGCCGCATTAGGATAAGTAATAATGATACAATTATTACCATTTACAACAGGCACTCCATCCATCAAAAATCTTGCTACTGGTGACAAAGCTGTCCCAACACGATCCCCTAATCGTTGCCAATTGTTAATAATTATCTTACGCTCTTCACGTGATATTTCACTACGAGAATCATGCATAACCATTTCGATTTTTTCAATCGCATATGGATTATCTCTAGGAACATTTTGACTTATAGTCTCTAAAGTTCTAGGGGCAGTCGTTTCTAATACTGTTGCTCGTTTATAAGTTGATTGAACAGACTCTTTTTTAACAGGCTCTTCTTCTTTGATAACTAAATTATCTAATTTAAAAGTAGTATTCGGTGTTTCTACTTCCTCTTTTTTAAGAGCAATTTCTTCAACTATTGGCATTATAGTTGGTTCATTTAGAACTTCTTCATATATATCTTTTGATTCTTCAGGTTGTGAATCAACATTTTCTAACGGCGATTCGTTTTCCACAGGTAGTTCTTTTATTTCTTCTATGATTTCGTTTTCCATTTTATTTAATGCTGGTTCAACAACTGGTTCTACATGCACTTGTTCAATAATTTTTTCTTCTTTTGGTTCTAAAACTGGAACAACCACAGGTTGTGCAATCTCTAAAGTTTGCTCTTTGAAATTTCTAAATTCTTTAATTAATTCTTTTATTTCAGCAATTAACCCTTTAATTTCTTTATCTTTTGTAGAAGCAACCATTGCTTCTCTACCACTAACAGTGATTAAGAAAGTTTTTATATTTTTATTAGCATCTTTCCCTAAAGATGGTTCTTGTATATATTTACCTTCTTGTTTATCAGTAATAAAGAGTTTTATGTCATCTTTCATATTGTAAAGATTTAATACAACATAATTTAAAGTATCTAATGGAATCTTTTCATTAATTGCAACTGCTCTTAAGCCTGATTCTAATTGATTAATATTACAAGATAGTTCATAATGAAGTTCTTCTTCAACTTCTCTTTCAAAATCATCAAGGGATAAAATATCACTTTTTTGCTCATCTGAAGAAGGTAAAACATCAACTTTTTCTACTATTGGTTCTACTTTTCTTTCTTCAACTATTGGCTCTACTGGTTCTTTTACCTCTTCTAATACTGGTTCTACAGGTGTTTCCTCTAAAGGTTTATTAAAGAAAACCGGGTTAGTAAAGAAATCATCAATTGGTCTTGTCATTTCTTCAGGTATTTTTGTTTCTTCTAAAGTATCATTTTCTATATCTTGTTGATTTGTAGTTGAAGTTTCTTCTAATGTTTCTATTGTGACATCTTCGCTTAATTGGTTTTCAAATTGTTCAAGTGGCGATTGCTCGGCTACTTCTTGAACCTCTAAATTTTTAAACATATCTTCTTGAACATAGTTTTCAACTATCGGTTCTACTAGTTCTTTCTCTTCTTCAATTTTTCTTTGAACTTCCACGATATCTAAAACTTTTTGTTCATAAGGATTTTCGCGTTTTTGAATAGATGCTTCGACTTTAGAATCTGTTAAAACTAATTCGTTTAAAGACGCCTCGATATTACTATAAGTATGTTGCAAAGCTTCTAATTGTGTCTTTAACTCTTCATATTGGCTTTTTAATAATTCTAACTCTTCTTTATCATTAGATTGATTAAAATCAAATAATGTTAATGCCTCTGGTTCTTTATGTTCTTTCGTTTTTAAACTTGTTGATAATTCCTCAATTTGATTAAAAGCCAATTGAATAGATGCTTCTATTGTTTCTAATTCTTCTTTCATAAAAGCAGAATCATTACTTTCAATATTATTATTACCTTCTAATTGTTTTTTAATCATTTCAATTTCTTCATTTATTGCGTCTAAATTAATATTTGGTACTATTTCTTTTTCTTCTAGTTTTATTAAACGTTCTTCAAAAGAACTATAATCAATGTTAGAATTATTCTTAATAACCGTATTTTCTAACAAAGTTAATTTTTCTTTTGTTTCGTTTTGGAATTCGTTTAAATTTAATTTAACTAGTTCACTTTTTATTTTATTTAAATGAACTTCCAAAGTTACAAGGCGTTCTTCAATATCATTTGGCAAAACTTCCCCTAGTAATGCTCCTTGATTACTTTGAGTATTATAATCATCCCTTGAAGCACTAGCCATTTTCATAATACCAACTTCAAGAAAAATCTTTTGGGATAAACTAAATTTTATTTTATTTTGTACATCACTTAAGACTTCAATATAATAGAAGATTTTCTTTTTGTTAAGATTATTACATAACATCTTAAATGCCATATCATTATAAATCAATTTATCATTTGCTTCTCCATCTGTACTTTGATACAATAAAATATCCCGACACAATTGAAGTAATCCTTGAACTAATCTACTTACTTCTTTCCCTAAAGATAATAAATCGTTAGTTAATTCAACAGCTTTAGCAGAATTATTCTCATTAATAACCTGCATTAACTCTATTAATTTTTGATTTGATATTCTACCTGTTACATTATTAACATCTTCTAAAGTTATCTCTTTAGTACTATATGAATTAACTTGGTCTAAAATACCTATCGCATCACGCATTCCCCCATCAGATGCTTCAGCTACTAAATTTAGTGCTTCTTCTTCAATCGCAATTTTTTCTTTTTCAGCAATGCTTGTTAAATTGCTCTTAATTTCTTTAACTGTTAATGGTTTAAAATCAAATCGTTGGCAACGAGATAGGATTGTTGCTGGAATCTTGTGCGGTTCGGTTGTTGCCATGATAAACATAACATGTGCAGGTGGTTCTTCCAACGTTTTTAAAAGCGCATTAAATGCTGAAATACTAAGCATATGAACTTCATCGATAATATATACTTTGTATTTTAAAACACTTGGTAAAAAATTAACCTTTTCTAAAACATTTCTTATTTCATCAACACCATTATTACTGGCTGCATCAAATTCAACAATATCAGGAGTTTCATTGTTATTAATCATTCTACATGATGAACATTTATTGCATGGTTCACCAGCATGCAAGTCTTCACAATTGATGGCTTTAGCTAAAATACGAGCAATGGTTGTTTTTCCTATTCCTCTTGGTCCGCTGAATATATATGCATGTGATGTTTTATTATTAGTAAGAGCATTTTTCAAGGTCTTAATAATATGTTCTTGTCCAATTACAGAACTAAAACTATTTGGACGATAACTTCGATACAACGCTTTATAAGCCATATTTATTTTCTCCTCTTATTTTTTTCTTGATTACTTAGGTTTATTATATCATATTTTTATTTTTTTGTGATAGGTTCGATTATTTTTTTTATAAACCGGTTTATTTTCTCTAATCAAACATCCTTTACCATTTCCAATTAAATCAAATCTGTGACATTTAATTAGAGCTTCTTTAACTAAATCGTAGTTTTTAGGATCTTTATATTGAAGCAATGCTCTTTGCATTGCCTTTTCTTTTGGCGTCTTAGCTACAAATACTGGTTTCATTGTTCTGGGATCTACACCTGTATAATACATACAAGTCGAAATCGTTGATGGCGTAGGGTAAAAATCTTGAACCTGTTCGATATATATTTTTTCATCTCTAATATATTCGGCTAACATAATTGCATCTTCTAATTTTGAGCCTGGATGACTGCTCATTAAGTATGGTACCAAATACTGATCTTTTTTTAATTCTTTATTTAATTTGTAGTATTTTTCAACAAATTTACGGTATAAAGAACTACTTGGCTTCTGCATATACGATAAAACCCGATCACTTACATGTTCTGGTGCAACCTTTAATTGACCAGATATATGATGAGTAATTAATTCTTTAAAAAACTCATCTTTATTATCATACATTAAATAGTCATATCGTATTCCACTACGAATAAAGACTTTTTTAACTCCATCAATACTTCTTAAACTTCTTAAAATATCTAAATAATCATCATGAGATACAAAAAGATTAGGACAACGATTAGGAAATAAACACTGTTTTTCGGTACATGCTCCCTTAGTTTCTTGTTTGGAACATGATTTGTGATAAAAATTAGCGGTTGGACCTCCTACGTCATGAATATATCCTTTAAAATCAGGATCTTTTACTAATTTATGAGCCTCATTTAAAACTGATTCTTTACTTCTCGATTGAATAATTCGTCCTTGATGGTTAGTTAAGGCACAAAAACTACATCCTCCAAAACACCCTCTATTAATACTTATGCTAAATTTAACCTCTTGGAGAGCTGGAACCCCTTTTTTATACATAGGATGAGCCCGTCTTTCATAAGGAAGAGCATAAACCCAATCTAAATAACTTTGTTCTAAAGGAGGATTAGCAGGATTTTGAATGACATATACGCCATCATATTCTTCAACTAGTGGTTTCCCAGAAAATGGGTCAGTATTTTTATATTGAATATTAAAACTTTTGGCATAATTCAATTTATTATCTCTTAATTCTTTATAACTAGGTAATATAATAGCGTCTGATGGCAGCAAATCTTTGTTGGTGGTTTTCCAAGTAGTTCCCGGCAAATATATTAAATCTTTAACTTCTATTCCAGCGGCTAGTGCGTCAGCAATTTCCACAATTCCCCGGTCTCCCATACCATAAGATATAATATCTGCTCCACTTTCAAGTAAAATCGAGGGACGTAAATCATCTTTAATATAATCATAATGAGCAAGCCTCCGCAAAGAGGCCTCAATTCCACCAATAATAATTGGTTTATTAGGAAATAATCTCTTCACTATTTTACAATATGTAATGGTCGCATCTTTAGGTCGTCTACCTGATACTCCACCTTCTTGATATAAGTCTTTACTACGCATTCTTTTGTTAGAAGTATACATATTAACCATGGTATCAATATTTCCTGCTGAAATCATAAAGCCTATTTTAGGAATCCCTAACACTTGAAATGATTCGTCATTTTTAATATTGGGATGAGGAATTATCCCAACTCTATATCCAAACGCTTCTAATACTCTAGTAATAATGGCCGCCCCAAAAGAAGGGTGATCAACATATGCATCTCCCAAAATATATATAAAGTCAAGTTCATCCCAACCTCTTTCGGCCATATCTTGTTTACTAACAGGTATAAACATCTTATCACCTCGTTTTTTGTAGTATATCACTTTTTGATTCTTTTAGCAAGAAAATTATTTTTACACATATAATTAAGAGAGGTATGTTATGTCAGTAATTATTATTTTATCATCTCTTTCTTTATTAATATATAGCATCACTAAACTGAGCAATACAATTGAAAATATAAATCAAACAAAAATAAAAAATGTTCTTAATAAATTCACTAAAACCACTTTTTTATCTTTTATAACAGGAATAGTAATATGCTTAATAACTCAATCAAGCTCAATTATTACTATTCTAACAATAAGCTTAGTTTCAGCCAAAGTATTATCTATGGAAAAGGGATTAGCGATTGTTATGGGGTCCAATATTGGTACAACATTAATATCGCTCATTATTTCTTTAGATATTGGCGTGCTTTATTTTCTTTTTATACTTATTGGTGTATTACTTTTTTTCTGTAAAAAATATTCTTTTTCAGATATATTAATCTCGCTTGGCTTAATTTTTTTAAGTTTAGATATTTTAGAAAGAGAATTACTATCTTTTATTAGCTCTACCTTTTTAAATAATCTACTAACCAAAATTACTAGTCCTCTTACTGGTATACTAGCTGGAACAATCTTTTCTTTTTTAATCCAATCTTCTTCCGCAACCATTGCTTTGACTCAAAAAATGTATATAAACCATTTACTATCTCCAATTTTCGGAATATCTATTATGCTTGGTGCTAACATTGGAACTACTATTAGTGGTTTAATTTTTTCAATCAATTCTCAAATTAATGCCAAAAGAGTAGCACTGGCAAGTCTATTGTTCAACCTTTTCGGTGTAATACTTATGATTCCTTTTCTTTATATATATAAAGAAACCATCAACAGTTTTAATTCTACTTATCTAATCTCAACAACACATATTTATTTTAATATTATTACTGGCTTAATGGGAGTTTTTTTTATTAAACCTCTTTGTCATCTTTCTAATTTTTTAATTAAAGAAGCTTAGTTTTTTTAATTCTATTAATCTCAACTATTTCGAATAAAAATTTAAAAATGTTACAATTTGTCTTTAAATTGTAACACTTTTTGAATATTTAAATGTTCTAGTTTGTAAGATTATTTTGGTAATTTTTTACCACAATTATTACAATAAATAAAATCATCTTTGACTTTTTTACCACAATATGGGCAATAAGTAGAATCATCACTTATATTAAATTCATAATCTGTATGATCTATGTTATATTCTTCATTTAATGGGTCAACTTCTTCACCATCTTCAGTTATATCAAATAATGAATGTCTATTTTTTCTTGTTGCATTTTTAAAACTATAGATTGCTTGATATATAGCCATACCGATGAAAATTAATCCAAAAGGAACCATTATATAGCCACCCATTATGATAGCCATAATTGTCCAAAATACTCCGAAGATGCCCACAAATATACTCATTATCCCACTTTGTCTTGAAGGCCCCCGTCCAGGTTTAATACTTTTCATATATATACCCTTTCAATTATTCGGTTTTAGAATCCACTTTGTCTGTTGCGATTTCTTTGATCGATGTAACAAGTCCAGCTAATCCTTGCATATTAGATGGAACAATAATCTTAGTTGCTTTTCCATCTGCCATTACCCCTAAAGCTTCATATGCTTTAAGTGTCAACACTCCTTGATTAACATTTACATCTTTAATCATTTTTAACCCTTCAGCAGTAGCCTGATTAATCTTTAAAATAGACTCTGCTTGCCCTTCGGCTTCTTTTATTAATGCCTCTTTTTTGGCTTCGGCTTTTAAAATTTCTGCAGCTTTTTCGGCTTCAGCTCTTAAAATTTCTGACTCTTTAATTCCTTCGGCCTTTAAAATGTTAGAACGCTTTTCCCCCTCAGCAAGTAGAATTGCCTCACGTCTTTCACGTTCTGCACGCATTTGTTTTTCCATTGCATCACGAATGTCTTTTGGAGGCATAATATTCTTAACCTCTACACGAATAACTTTAATTCCCCACGGATCAGTTGCTTCGTCTAAAATTTGTCGCATTTTTGAATTAACTAAATCTCTACTTGTTAATGCACCATCTAAATCCAAATCACCCATAATATTACGCAAAGTTGTTGTTGTTAAATTATCTAAGGCTTTGATTGGATTAGATACACCATAAACATATGCTTTCGGATCAGTTATTTGATAATAAACAACGGTATCAATTTGCATTGTAACATTATCTTTAGTAATGACTGGTTGTGGTGCAAAATCACACACTTGTTCTTTTAAATTAACAATTCCAATTTTTTTAGGAACCATAGTACTTCCATTGGCGATGGCAGGAATAGCCGAAGCGTCAACCGCAATTCTGTCAATAAAAGGAACTAAGAAATGAATTCCCGTATCCCATGTTTTGTGATACTTACCTAATCTTTCAATAACATAAGCATTAGTTTGAGAAACAATTTTAATATTTGCGATAATAATAATTGACAAAATAATTAAAATCACAGCTAAACCACCTAATAAAACATTAACACCACTTGTAAGAAAAGAACTTAACATTATTTTATCCTCCTTTAGTTATTTTATTTCTATTTCTTCAATATAATCAACAATAAGTTTGTTACCACTAATAGCTTTTACCACTACTTTAGTACCTTTTTCAATTAAATTGTTTTTATTTGATATGGCCGTCCAATCTTGAAAATATACTTTAACTACTCCTTTTTTATCTGGTTCAATAGTTTCTGTTACAGTTGCCACCATACCAATTAACTTATCAATGTTTGTTTTTAATCCCCCTTTAGCATTTAGCTTTTTAGCTAATGGACGCGTTGCCAAAATCATAACAATCGTAACTACAGCAAATACGGCAATTTGTATATATATATTTAAATTAAACAAACTACAAATCATTGCCACAAGACTTGATAAAGAAAACCAGATTGATACTAAAGCAGTTGTTTGAGCTTCCACGATTATTCCTATGACAACCACCACCAGCCATACAATAAACATTGTAATTTGTCCAGTACTCAAGATATTAAACCACATCTTTTTTACCTCCACATTCTACAATTAGCATTTTTGTACCTGTATTCCATTTAGCATTATATTTGTATGCCACTTGTTTTTGAAAATCTAACTTTAGTATTTCATTTATTTTATCAATCAAATTCTTTCCCGTTATTCTTCCATATGATAATTTAATTGAGATTTTATTTAATGAATCTTTATCTACCAACAATGAATCTACTTCGTCTTGAGATACATTTTTAATAACGATATTATTGGTATCACTATCAATACCCACTGCTACAGCATATGCATCTAAAAAGTAGTTTGATGCTTGTTTATTTAAACAAATATTATTAGCGTAAATTGTAACTGCACCTAAATCATCTTTATGCCTAAACCATTCTATTTTCATAACAAACTCCTCCTTTATGTATATTATATATTAAAAAGTATAGTTATGTCAATAAAATGTATAATAATGTATTTTTGTGTATTTACGATTTCACAAAATTTTCAGTTTTAATCATATCTTTTATTTGAAAAAAAATAAAAGTAATGATATAATATAATGGATTTTTAGGAGGTTATATATAAATGAAAAAGAAAAACCTGGTAGTATTACTAATTTCTATTTTATTTCCGATTATAGTTACAGCATTTATTGGGATGTATTCATACGGAATTTTTGGAAATTGGGATAAAAACCAAACAAAATTTATCAACTCGCTTTTTAATGAGGAAAAAGAAACAAAAACAAGCATTGAAAACTACGCTAAATTTGCTTCTTCTCACTATTTAAATTTATCAGAAAATATGGTTGTCTATAGCGACTATCAAGAAAGAACAGTATTAGAACCTGTTAATGGGGCTTATACAATTGACAATAAATTAACTCTTTCTTCTTATGCATTAGCAGAAATTGGCGGAGATACTCCTTATATATCTTATATGTTCTTCTTGTATAATTTAAACTACAATAACATTTCCCCTTCAAATATTTATTTTATTTGTGTAAAGGGTACTGAAAATGATGATTATGCTCATTTACTTGAAGCTATTGAACAATTTAATACTGATTGGGTTGAAGATGGTACAACTGGCGCTGCCGCTCTTTCTTCTTCTCGTGGAACTCCATACCCAATCTACGATATTCATGCGATTTTAGACGATGATAGTGATTCAGAAAAAACTCCTTATGCTTATAGCATTACACCTAATCGTAACTATGCGGTTACAGATGAAGATGGAAATGAAGATGAATCAATTTCCTTTACTAAACTTGCTAATTGTTCTTTCGCAATTATTGAAACAACTAATGAAAACAAAACAACTGTTCTAATGTCTGGGTTACTAAATGATATCAAAAGAAGCCCTTCAGCACTTCAAAGTTTAGAAAATGTAAGTATTGGTTATGGTTCTACTTCTGTAGAAGAACTTTCTTCTTTACAAAATGCTGGTTATACAAAATTTGTTATGCCAACTCTTTTATGGCAAGGTGCAATAGCCTTTGTTATTTCTGGCCTTATAGCTATACTATTCTATATGACTTGGACATATGATGAACCAAATAATAAGAAAAAATTTAAACAAAACAAAAATAAGGTTGACTAACAACCTTATTTTTTTTAAAACTCACAATTTTTAGGAGTTCGTGGAAATGGAATAACATCTCTTATATTTTCCACTCCTGTTAAATACATAATTAACCGTTCAAACCCCATTCCAAATCCAGAATGTACACATCCACCATATCTTCTGGTATCCAAGTACCAATCAATTCCGTTTTTATCTACTCCCATTTCTGTCATTCTTTCGAGTAATTTATCTAAATTTTCTTCTCTTTGTGAACCTCCCATTAATTCACCAGCCTGTGGCACAACTAAATCTACTGCCGCAACTGTTTTATTATCTGGGTTAACTTTCATATAATAAGCCTTGATATCTTTTGGCCAATCAGTGATAAATACTGGTCCATTAAAATACTCAGTAATATATCTTTCATGTTCTTTCGCAATATCATCTTCATAACTTGGTTGAAATTCCCATTTTACCTTAGCAGCTTTTAAAATATCAATTACATCGTGATGAGTAATTCTAACAAAGTTACTATTTAAAAGAGAGGTAATTTTTTCTTTTAAGCCTTTTTCAACAAACTTATCACAGAAATCTATTTCTTCTGGACAATTATCAATAACATATTTGACAACAAATTTTAACATTTCTTCTTCTATATCCATTAAACCTTGTAAATCACAAAAAGCCATTTCTGGTTCAATCATCCAAAATTCATTAGCATGAGTTTTAGTATTTGAATTTTCTGTTCTAAATGTTGGCCCAAAAGTATATATATCACCAAAAGCCATCGCATAAGTTTCCCCTTGTAATTGTCCTGACCCCGTAATAAAGGCTTGTTTACCAAATAAGTCTTTTGAATAATCAACTTTACCTTCTTCTGTAAGAGGTAAATTATTTAAGTTTAAAGTACTTATTTTAAACATTTGATCGCTACCTTCACAATCGGCACATGTAATTAAAGGGGTATGAACATATAAATATCCTCTTTCTTGAAAATATGTATGAATTGCATGAGCAGCTACACTTCTAATTCTAAAAATTGCTGAAAAAAGGTTTGTTCTTGGACGAAGATGAGCAACTTCTCTTAAAAACTCTCTTGTATGTCTTTTAGGTTGGATAGGATAGTTTTCTGGACAATCTCCAAGCATTTCTATTTCTAAAGCATGAACTTCTAATGGCTGTTTTAATTCTGGTGTTAATTTAACAATCCCTTTAACTTTAACGGATACTCCTACTCTAAATCTAGAAATTTCTAAGAAATTGGTCATTTTATCATCATATACTACTTGAAGTGATTCAAAAAAAGACCCATCATTAACATTTAAAAAACCAAATTGTGCTTGGGAACGATTATTTCTAACCCATCCACAAATAACTACTTCTGTTTCTGAATATAATTCTTTTTGTCTAAATAATTCTTTTACTCTTATTCTTTTCATATTATCCTCCTAAAAAATAAAAATCCTTAACTAAAAAAAGTCAAACTTTTTTGTTAAGGACGAAAAAACTCCGTGGTACCACCTTAATTTGTATTTCTACACACTCTTTTTTTGTTAACACAGTTTTATCTGCGGGTAGGTCTACTAAAACGCCTTTGTTTTTTCTTCTTACCACTCATGGGTGTTCTCCTAAGAATCATTTTTTTAAGTTCTCACTGTCCTTAAATCACTGAATAACTGATTTCTTACTTGTCCCAATCAACGTTTTTTTATATTAACATTATATATGTTTTAACTAGTTTTGTCAAATTATTCATTATATTAAAAAAACATTTGGATAGTTTTTTAATAAATTAGATCTAACTAGTTAATTTTATAATCAAAGTTATCTCTTTAATATATCTTTAGTAAATCTTCTTTTATTATATAGAAACGATTTTTTTAATTAATCTCTTTATTTCCCTAAACAAAATTTTGAAAATAATTCATCTAACAAACTACCATCTTTAACATCACCTATGATATCTCCTAAACTATGCCAAGCTTCTTGTAAATATATATCTATAAAATCAATATATATTCCTTCATCTATTGATTTTACCGCTTGTTTTAAAGCCTTAATTGCCTCTTTTAATTTATTTATTTGTCGGGCGTTACTTACATATGTTAAATCATCAATATTTAGATTATTATCTAACACTTGTTCAATAATTGTTTTTTCTAATTTGGTTATATCTTCAGGATTTTTAGTAGATATATATATATGTTTATCAAAATAATTAGGATTAGCTTTCATTTCTAAATCTTGTTTGTTAATAATAACAATATGATTTTGATTTTTGATTAAATCATAGAGTCGGAAATCTTCTTCATTTAAGTCTTTACTTCCATCTATCAAAAATAAAACCAATTCAGCTTTTTCTAACCATTCTTTAGAACGATTAACACCTATTTGTTCCACTATGTCCTCAGTGTCTCTGATACCTGCTGTATCAATCAAATTTAATGTTATGTTTTCTAAATTTAATTTACCTTCAATTACATCTCTTGTTGTTCCTGGTATTGCGGTGACAATAGCCTTATCCTCTCTTAATAACGCATTTAAAAGACTACTTTTACCAACATTGGGTTGTCCAATTATAACCGTGTCTATACCATTTTTAATTTTTTCTGCAGTATTAGATTTACCTAGTATCTCTTCTAAATCTTTAATTAATTTATTAATTTTAGGTAAAACTTTGCTATTGGTCATTTCTTCAACATCATCATATTCAGGATAATCAATATTTACGGCAATAACCGCTATTATATCTAATAATTCTTGTTGTTTCAAAGAAATAAGTTTAGCAATATCACCTCTTAACCCTTTATTAGCAAGTTTTAAAGCATTTTTACTCTCTGCCTCTATGACATCCATTACCGATTCAGCTTTGGTTAAATCTATTCTACCATTCAAAAAGGCTCTTTTAGTAAATTCTCCTGGTTCTGCAAGTCTTGCTCCTTCTGCTAATAAAAGTTTTAAAATTTGATTAGTTACAAAACTTCCACCATGACAATTAATTTCAACAACATCTTCAGCAGTATATGTTTTAGGTGCTTTAAAGATACTAACTAACACTTCATCTAACACTTCATCTTTATCATATATATGTCCATAGTGAATGGTATGACTTTTTGCTTTTTCTAAATTCTTACCTTTAAATATTTTATTCACTAAAGAAATAGCTTCTTCTCCACTTAACCGAATTATTGATATGGCACCTTGTCCCATCGCGGTTGAAATACCGACAATTGTATCTTCAAATAAGTTTATTTTTTCCATATTTTATACCTTCTTATATATTTTACATTATAGCACTTTTATTTATTTTTAACAAGCAAAATAAAAGAAAGGCCAATACCTTTCTTATTTATTTTTATGTTTTGGTTCAATAATTAAGTATCTTTCTGGTTCTACCCCTTCAGAATGAGTAGTAACATCTCTCCATGTTGAAAGTTTATTGTGAATTACTTTTCTTTCATAAGCATTCATATAGTTTAATTTAACAGGTACTTTCGTTTTAGCTACTTCTTTTGCTATTCTAGTGGCCATTTTTTCTAAATTTTCATCACGACGACGTCGATAATCACCAATATCAACCTTTACAATCAAACCATTTTCAGCCTCTTGATCAAAATATTGATTAACAATTAATGAGGTTACATACTGTAAAGCGCTTAAAGTTTTTGAGTTTTTACCAATCAATAATCCGTTAGCATTTTCAGTTGTGATGCAATACTCAACAACATTATCACGCATTTTTCTTTCTACAAATCCTAAAATATTAGCATTTTCTAAAAACTTTTCCAAGAATTCTTTACCTTTTTTTACTGGATTTGCATCTACCATTACGTGGACTTCTACCT
This sequence comes from uncultured Staphylococcaceae bacterium, assembly GCA_964384805.1. Classification (GTDB taxonomy): domain Bacteria; phylum Bacillota_I; class Bacilli_A; order ML615J-28; family CAG-313; genus HGM10611. The sequence goes on from CAYLLO010000004.1 coordinate 27,698, forward strand.
CATTTTCATTTTCTGAAATTACATCAAAGTACATATCATCTTTAGCAACCGCTAAGTCTTTTATCGCTAGCTCTTCTACTTCTTTTAAAGAACTTGCTATATACATTTTTTCTTTCATATATCCTAACCAATCCTCTTAGTATTTTTGTTTTAATTTTTCTAATTTTTTAGTACTTAATTTATTATTAATATATGTTTGTACCATTGAATATATATTACCTATACACCAATAAACTCCTAAACCAGCGGCACTTTGCCATACAAATATCCCCATCATAAAAATCATAAAATACATCATATATTTCATAGTCTTAGCTTGATCATTTTGAGCTACAGCTTGACGACGATATTCAGGAATATTAGCTTGACGTTCTTCATTTGCTTTCTTTTGACGTCGATTTGCTTGAACTTGGCTCAATATTTGAGTTCCAACAACAATAATTAATATTACAATTATTCCCCAAAATTGAACAGTTCCAAATTCACCACGTGTTTCAAATAAATCTACTCCAAATAGTTTGGTATTTAAGTCGCTTACCCAGTCATTAGTACCAGGAATAGTTCCATCTGTGTATTGAATTCTTGAAACTGCACGATAAACTCCCATAAAGATTGGGAATTGTAGTAGAGGCATTAAACAGCCCCCCATACCAACTTTATATTTTTTATAAAGTTGCATTTGTTCCATTTGTTTCATTCTTTGACTATCTGGGTCAGGTCGGTTAGCATATTTCTCTTCTAATTTTTGAATTTCTGGTTGCATTAAACTCATTTTCAAACTCATATCGTTTGTTTTAGCATAAATTGGCCAACCTAATGTTCGAACTAAAATTGTTGTTATCAAAAGACCTATAATGTAATATCCACCAAACAAGTGTGATAAAGCTTGCATTATCCAACCAATTGGAAAAACAATCAAATTATTAAATAAATGAGACCAAAATTCACTACCAGTATAGAAATGCAATGGTGCTTGTTGAGTTTCATATTTTCCGATTAAAATAGTATAATTTTTAACAAGTTGATATACATCTTCTGATTCTATTTCTTTATTTTCTATTTTACCTGCTAAATTGGCAGTTTTGGCATTTAAAAGTAATTCATTATATTCTTTAAAAGTCTCATCACATAAATATTCTTGGTGAAATTCCCGTTTTTCTTTTGATTTTTGAGTTGTAAAATTATATATTAACTCAATACTTTTTTCTTTTGTTGTATTTAGTTGAGATTCCATTGCGGAAGCAACTGCTTTATCAACTTCTATAACTTCTGATCTTTGGTCTTCTGGTACTGCTTGATACAAAGTCGTAAAAGCATTTTCTAGTAATTCTTCTATTTTTGAATAATCAAAATTAGTATTTACTTCACTTTTAACTGCTACTAATTTACTGTTAATATTGGTTCTTTCTTCATCAGTTAAAGTTAAGTTATCAAAGTTTAGGTATGTATCAACTTCATAAAGGACTGCACTTTTTTGAGTTGTCTTTAAAGTCTCTTCCACTACATCATAAGTACTTGCGTCTCCCGCACTACATCCAGATAAAACAAAACCAAAAAACATACATACAATTAATACTAATCCATATTTTATTTTTTTATTCATTCTTTTGATTTTCCTTTCGTAATAGTAATTTTAATGTTTTTTCTAAACTATCTTTCTTTTCTAAGAAAGATAGTTTTTTTGAGAATTCTTTAACTACTATGACTAACGAATATGATGGCATTTGAGCAATAAACGGTCTTACAATTTCCCTTACTACTCTTTTAGCATAATTTCGTTCTACAGAATTACCATATTTTTTCCCGACAGAAATCGCAATTTTTACTCCATCATCTCGTTTCATATAATATATAGTGTAGTGTTTACCTGCAATTCTTTGTTTATTTAAAACAACTTTTGCTATTTCATGGCTTTTCTTTAATCTAAATTTTTTCTTCACACTATCACCTCTATTTATATAATGTTAATAAAATAAAAGACCACTTCTTTTTATTTCAAAGTGACTGAAGTGGTCCAAGTGTTAATATTTTGTTGTAAACTTCTTATGCAGAAAGTACTGCGCGACCTTTTAAACGTCTGCGAGCTAACACTTTTCTGCCTCCTACTGTTGCCATACGAGCACGGAAGCCGTGAGTTTTACTATGTTTACGTTTGTTAGGTTGGTATGTTCTTTTCATTTGAGCACCTCCATTAAAAACCATGCTTTCTTATTATATATCTTTTTCTATTTTTTGTCAACCTTTTTTATTTTTTTATTAATATTTTGGTAAATCATTTACCGAAATAGAAACTTTTGAGGTTTCTTTAGTTCCATCAACTTTATTTAATTCTGTATATACATATAAATCTTCTATTTCAAATTCACCACTATATGCGGTAGCAATTTGAGGAATAGTGTATAAGTAAGGTAAAGCCCCATGATATTGCGCAAATTCAATATAATTAGAGAAATACTCTTCTTCATCACTTTCGGTATTCTTCATTCCTAAAAATAACGCAACTGAAGTATTTTCTATTACTCTGTTATCTCCCTCATCCAAAGGATTATATTTTAAATTTAATCTATATGTGTCATTTTTAGATGCTAATTCATTTAATTCTGTTCTTACCTTTACCTCTAAAGCTTCACTTTCTGTTTTTATATCAACATTAGAAGTTGTTTCTTTAATAGTTGTAACTTCAAAATCTTTAAAATCTATTTCATCTTCATTTATAATATTACATTGATATGTAAAAGATTTTTTCGTATTATTGGCTTTTTCATCTCTTACTTCGTATACAACCTTTACATATACTTTATCTGGTTCTCCATCATTTTTAGTATACTCTTTAGTTGTTGAATTATAAACCATCGTTTTAGATGTCGTGCTGTATGAAGAAAAAATACTTCTATCCGATGAGCTTCCAGAAATATTTGCGGGATTTTCAATTCCTGTTAGTATTGATGCTGTCTTTTCTTCATATTTCATTGTTCCATCTTTTTTCAATATAGCTGTATATATTGTTACATTTCGATATATTGCTTCTTGATTTTTCAAATGTAGATAAACTTGCATATCCCAATACTGAGTCTCTTTTTCGGTTTCAGAAGATGAGGCATTCCGTCGTTCTTTTATTCTTACAGCAATGTCAATATTTTCATCTCCTGGAATTGTTCCGTAATTTTTGTATAAAGATTCATCCTTTTTTAGATTCACTGCTAATGATATTACTAAAGATAACGCTAATACATATAATATTAAAAGAATTATCTTTCCTGTGTTATTTAATTTTTCTATAAATTTCATATTCACACCTCTGTTAAGTATTTTATCACATTTTACTTTATTTTGGCAAGAAAATGTAAAATTATTAGTTATCAACATTAATGTTGATAAAAATGTTAATAATTTTTGGAAAAACTTTTTCAACGTTGATATGTGGAAAACATCATTTTTATATGTGGAAAAAGTTTTTTAATCTTTTTAATGTCTTTTTTTAGTATTTATGGTATTATTTTTTAGAGAAGAGGTGAATTTTTTATGGAACACGCAAATATGCTTTGGACTAAAACTAAAGATTTATTAGCTACTTCTAATAAAATTGGTCCTACAGAATTTAAAGAAATAATCCAACCTATTGAAAAAATTCACAAAATTGCAAATAACTATATTTATCTTATTGTACAACACACTTTAACAAAATTTAGAATTGATAAGTTTTATTTAGCCATAATGAATGAATGTTTATCAACTATAACTGATGAAAATCTAAAATTTCAAACTATTACTCAAGAAGAAGCTGAAAAAGAAAACAAAGAAAATAAACAAAAATCGCTTATTTCTATTAATGAAAATGAAATTAAAGGAAATTCAAGAACCTTAAGACCTGAATATACTTTTACAAATTTTGTGGCTGGACCTTCAAATCGTTTTGCTTACATTACTGCTTTAAATGTTGCTGAAGCTCCTCATGTTTCAACAATGAACCCTTTATATATATTCGGTGATGTAGGTTTAGGGAAAACTCACTTAATGATGGCTGTTGGATGGTATATTTTATCTAATAATATAAATGCCAATGTTATTTATACTTCTGCGCAACAGTTCGCAGACGAATATTTTGCGGCGACTCGTAAGAATTCGAATTATTCCATTGAACAGTTTTATAATTATTATCGCAGTGCTGATGTTTTGTTAGTAGATGATATTCAATTTCTTGCCAACAAAAATGGTACACAAGAAGAATTTTTTAAATTATTTGATTATTTATATGAAAAAAATAAACAAATTATTATTACATCTGATAGACGAGCAGATGAGTTAGAAAACATCATGAAACGTCTTACTTCACGTTTTAGTTGGGGGATTTCTGTTGATATAAAAAAGCCTGATTTTGAATTACGTTACCAAATTATTAAGAAAAAACTTAATTTTGCGTTAACTGACCCATCAGTTGTATCAGAAGAAGCCTTAAACTATATTGCTAATAATTTTGATAACAATGTCCGAGAATTAGAAGGTGCTTTACGTCGTTTTATTAATTATTGTGTGGCATTTGGGATTAATTATAGTGAAGAAAATGCTAAAAATGCGTTAAATGATATCATTCCTAAAGATAAAACTAATATTTCGGCAGATAAGATATCAAGTATTAATGAAGTTAAACGGGCAGTTGCCAACTATTATGGTATTCCTGTCGAAGATTTAGCCTCTACAACTAGAAAAAAAGAAATTGTCATTCCTCGACAAGTAGCTATTCATATCGTAAGAACAAAATATGATATACCGCTTAAAAAAATTGGAGAACACTTTGGAAATCGTGATCATGCGACAATTTTACATTCATTAGATAAAATATCAGAAATGATGAAACAAGATCCAGATTTAACCCAAGATGTGGATAATATTATTAAAAAATTACCTTAAAGCATTTTTGCTATATAATAAGGACAAAAAAAACTTTTGTAAAAAGTTTTCCACATTTCAACATTACTAATAATAATAAATGATAAAAAAAATAAATAACAATAGGAGCTCAATATGAAATTTACAATAGCAAGAGATCTTTTATTAGATGCTTTAAATAATGTTTCTCGAGGATTATCATCTAAAACACCTATGCCTGTTTTGACAGGAATTAAAATTGAAGTCGCTAATAAAAATATAACTTTAATAACGACTAATAGAGAAATATCTGTCAAAGTTGTTTTAGATCAAGTTGAAGATATCGATATCTTAGAAGATGGTGTTTGTGTAGTTCCAGGTAAATATTTTATCGATATTATTAAAAAATTAGAAGGTAAGACAGTAGAATTTACATTATTTGACGCTAATACAATAAAAATAATATCTGAAAGAACAACTTTTACATTAATTTCATTAGACTATACCAATTATCCTAATATTAATTTTGATGTTAATGGGACACCTATTGTAATAGGGAGTTTAAATTTAAAAAATTACATTAGACAAACTGCTTTTGCAGCAGGGATAAATGAATCTAGAATGGTTTTAACAGGAGTATACTTTGAAACAAATGATAACAAAATAGAAATGGTAGCTACCGATAGTTATCGATTAGCTAAAAAAATTAGTGAAAATGATATAAATTATCCTAAAACTAAAATTATTATTCCTAGTAAAGCTATAGAAGAATTATCTAAAATTTTAGAAGATGAAAATGAAAACGTAAAAATGTATTGTGCTAATAATAGAGCATTATTTGAATACAAAAACATTTCCTTTATTACTAGATTAATCGAAGGTACATTTCCTGATACCTCTAGTATTATTCCTAAAGAACATATTGTAGAAATTACTTTTAATAAAAACACTTTATTATCAACAGTTGAGCGGGCATCATTATTTACTACTCAAAATAATGGTAGTATAATCAAAATGTTAACGAATGAAGATGGAAGTGTTCAAATAGCTTCAATTTCTACTGAGATAGGTAAGGTTGTAGATGAAATAATCCCTATAAAAATGGATAAAATATGCCGTTTTCAAATAGCTTTTAGTGCTAAATATTTTTTAGAAGCAATAAAGGCTTTTGAAGGTAATGAAATAGTTATAAAATTCACAGGAGAATTAAAACCATTCTTATTAACCTCTCCTGAAGATGATAACTTTATTCAAGTGATTCTTCCAGTAAGATATTTCTAAAAAATTTATAGAAGTAAAATAAAAAACCTCATTATGAGGTTTTTTTGTTATTTTATGCTATTTTTTAATCTAAATTTAGATGATCAAAGTCTGTTCTCCACTCTTTTTCTACCTCATCTCGATTTTTTTGGTGAAATTTGGAAGCCATTTTATAATCATCAAAAATACTTACCCCTTCTGCTTGTAAGTTTTTAATTACTGAACGATCACAAATAGGATCGGTTATTTTCGCATTAGGAGTATAAAGTTCTGCTTGTTTTTTGAGTTCTTTTAAACAATTTTTTGGAGCTAGTTTTATAGGGTGGAAACCAGTGGGTACAATGTACTTTATTTTATCCAAATTAATGTCAGTATCAACAAAATATTGAATTGTGTTAATATAACCATCTAAACCTAACGTATCAAGTCCTACTACAAGAAGTATAGAGTCAGAGATATCCAGCAAGATTTCGCTTAAACGACTACTTGAAGGTGGGAAATCAATAAAAATATAGTCGAAAAATTTGGTAAATCCTTTTATTGTATCAATTAGTTTACGTTCTTCTTGTCTTTTTACAGTTAAAGTGAATGAAAGTCTATCTGTATTTAAGGTTTTAATGATATACATATTTATTCTTGCCTCGCATACAATATCTTCAGGGTTACATTGGCCAGTTAAAAGGTGTTCTAAGTACATATTATTCTGATCAGTTACAAAATCTCCACAGCCAAATAATTTAAAAATACTATTTTGGTCATCTGCACTAATAATTAAGACTTTTTTTCCTTTAGTAGCGACATAGTGTGCTAAATAACCTAAATAAGTAGTTTTACCAACACCACCTTTTTTACAATAAGTAGAAATAATAGGCATAATTATAAGTCTCCTTCTCTACGTAATTTTTCTCTACAAGCATCTTCTAAGTATTGAGCAAATAAAATTCCTCTTGTTGCACACGCAATTTTAACTTTTCTTCTAATATCAGGATCCATTACTGATGTAAATTTTACTTTATCAATTTTCTTAGGTTGTGATTGTGGCTGTCTTTTAACAACCCTTTCTTGTTTTGGTGCAACATAAACCGGTTCTTCTTCGTATTTTTCTTCAACATAAACCGGTTTAGTTACTACTTTTTCTTCTTTCGGTTCTTCATTTCTTACAATTGGTGTTGCAAAAGGGTTAACTCTTTTTTGCATATAACACGCACCTCCTTAATATACAATAAGATTATACCACAACCAAAATTTAAAATCAAGCATTTTACAATAAATATTTTTTTATGGTTTTATGTAAATATAGTTTTTTTAAAAGTTAGCATTATATTTACCCAAAACCCAAAAAAACGATATTTTTGCAAAAATGAGTTATTAAAAACATTTAGTTCTTTAAAAATAGCCTTAAAATCTTTTAAATTTTGAATTTTTGTTTTTTAAATGAAATCTAATTCGAATAGCTCGGCAAAAATTTAAAAAAACACGCATTTTTAAAGTTTTTAGAAAAACGTAAAAAAACACATTTAAATTACAAAAAATAAGTGATTAAGTAAATATTGTTATATGTAAAAACATAAATATTATTTCGATTAATCTAACAATTTGTATTTTGATACAATTTAAAGTAACACCAAACATTTACCCGTTTAAGTTTGATTAAAACAGAATTATTTTTAAATTAAAAGTAAAAATTAATTAATTAAAGTTTGATAAAGTTTTAATTTAAAAATAAAGTGGCTAAAAAATATTTTTAAATTAAAAACAATTGCTTCTGTATCTTTGAGTTAAATATTTTTAATTTAAAAGTAAACTGTATAATAATTATTTTAAATTAAAAGTAAAAAAATAAAAAATATTTTTAATTTAAAAATAATTGTTTTTTAAAAAAGTTTTAAAATAAAACATTTTTATAAAAAGGTGCTTTTAATATAAAAGTTTTTATAAAAATATTTAAAACATTAAAACAAGATATAAATATTTAAATTTATATTTTTTTAAATAATATAATAAAAGAATAAATACATATAATGCGTAAAGAAATAAAAATTTATATATTTATATAAGTAATTAAATAAAAGAATATAATAGAATAAATAAGTAAATATGTATATAAATAAAAGAGTTAATATTTTTATATTATATTATTTATATACTTATAAAAATAATTATTTCTATATTTTTATAAGTATAAATAAAATACTTTTATTTTAAAAGTAAATAAAAAAGTTGCAAAAAATAAAAAATAGGCTCTTTATATAAAAGAATTTAAAATTTAAAAATATAAAAAATAGTATTTTTTAGCAATTATATATATAATATAAGGAATATACATAAATATGTAAAAATGTTGTTTAATTTTTATTAAAAACCGTAAAATGTCGTTTTTTTATTAGGAAAAAATTGCAAAACAATAAAAAGTTAAAAAATGAATTTTTTTATTATTTTTAAGGCTGTTTTTTGGTGGTTAAAAAAATTAATTAATTGGTGGTAAAAATCTTGGTTTTATGGTATAATAAACATAAGTAATAATAAGGTGATTAATTATGATAGTTAAAATCAATACAGAGTACATAAAATTAAATCAATTTTTAAAATTAGCAGGAGTTATAGTAAATGGCGGAGAAGCAAAAGAAATGATTCAAAATAAACTCATTATGGTTAATGGACAACCCGAATTTGCTCGAGGTAAGAAACTTTTTTCTGGTGATCGGGTTAAAATTGAGGGTATTGAATACATTGTGGAGCGCGAATAATGTTAATTAAGAAGCTGCAGTTAATTAATTTTAGATGTTATTCGGAAAAAACAATAGAGTTTGATCCGTCCCTTACAATTATTCATGGAAGTAATGCATCAGGTAAAACTTCGATTTTAGAGGCTATTCATGTCCTTGGATTAGCCAAATCTTATCGTGCTTCAAATGATTTTGATTTAATTAAAATAAATGAGCTTTCTTACTCTGTAAAAGGGTTAATTTTGAACCAAAAACGTGAAGATGTGGTAGTTGTTTTAAATTCAAACAAAGTTAAAAAGATAAAAAAGAATAATGATGTATATAAAACACTATCTGATTATATCGGATATATGAATGTTGTTTATTATGATCCAACAGATTTTTCTATTTTTCAAGGTAGTCCGTCTTTGCGAAGAAGATTCTTTGATATTTTATATTGTCAAATATCTAAACATTATCTTACAGCAACTACAGAATATAAAAGATTATTAAAAGAAAGAAATATTTTATTAAAAGAGTTAAGTATTAAAAATGATAAACAAACAAAAAATGTTTTAGATGTTGTAACTAAGCAACTTGTTATGCATGGAAAGAAAATTATCTTAATGCGGGAAAAGATTACTAGAGAATTAGAAGTTTTGGCTAATAATAAACATAAGGAACTTTCAGCAGGAAAAGAACGTTTTGCTTTAAGATATAGACCTAATGTTTCTATAGATGATTATGAAAATAAAATATTTAACAATCTAAATGAGGATTTAATTAGAGGAACTACGCTAGTAGGACCACATAGAGATGATTATATTTTTATTATTAATAACAAAAATATAGGGGATTATGGTTCTCAAGGTCAACAAAAAAGTGCTATTTTGAGTGTTAAATTAGCAAGTGTTGAATTAATAAATGAAGTAAAAAAACAATATCCAATTGTTTTGTTGGATGATGTTTTTAGTGAATTAGATAAAACAAGACAAAATCAACTAATAAAAATGTTGAATAGAAAAGCACAAACAATTATAACTACCGCAACAATTACAGATGTTGAAGATTCAGTAATTAGTTTGGCAAGAGTTATAGAGCTAGAAGAAAGAGGTGAATGAATTGAGTGAAGAAATTCGTGATAATAATTCATATGAAGCCAGTAGTATCCAGGTTTTAGAAGGATTAGAAGCAGTAAGAAAAAGACCGGGGATGTATATTGGTTCTACAGGACCGAGAGGGTTGCATCATCTAGTTTGGGAGATTGTTGATAACTCAATTGATGAAGCTTTAGCGGGCTATTGTACCGAAATAAATGTGGAAATCTATGGGGATAACTTAATAAAAGTTGTGGATAATGGTCGTGGTATGCCAACAGACATTCATCCGAAAACTAAAGTTTCTGCTACAGAAACAATTTTTACAGTATTACATGCTGGAGGTAAATTTGATAGTAGCAGTTATAAAGTATCAGGTGGGTTGCATGGAGTAGGGGCATCAGTTGTAAATGCTTTAAGTGAATATTTAGAAGTATATGTTGATCGTGGAGGTAAAAGACATTATCAAAAGTTTTCTAGAGGTAAATCTCTTGCTCCGCTTGAAGTTATAGGTGACACCGAAATTACCGGGACAACCGTTATATTTAAAGCAGATGCTGAAATATTTAAGGAAACAACAACTTATGATTATGAAATTTTACGTCATAGAATTCAACAATTAGCGTTTTTAAATAAAGGGCTAAAATTAAGTATTAAAGATAGTCGTGACCCAGAACATATTAAAGAGGTTAAGTATTGTTATGAAGGTGGTATTAAAGAATATGTTCATTTCTTAAATAAAGGGAAAACATCATTGCATCAAGATGTCATTTATTTAGAAGAATCTGTTGAAGGGACAATTATTGAATTAGCTTTTCAATATACAGAAGATTATTCTTCAAGTATTTATTCGTTCGTAAATAATATTTATACCCAAGAAGGTGGGACTCATGAAGAAGGTTTTCGGAATAGTTTAACAAGAATATTAAATAATTATGCCAAAACGATGTCATCAAACAAAAAAGATGAGAGTTTATCAGGTGATGATGTTCGTGAAGGGTTAACTGCTATTGTATCATGTAAAGTGTCAGAACCACAATTTGAAGGACAAACTAAGACTAAACTTGGTAATACCGAGGTTAGAAGATATGTATCACAAGCTATGACAGATAAGTTCGATGCATATTTAAAAGAAAATCCTAATGTTGCAAAAGTAATTATTGAAAAAGCCCTTCTTGCTTTACATGCGCGTATAGCGGCCAAGAAAGCTCGTGAAGCAACAAGAAGAAAAAGTCCTCTTGATTCTTTAGGTTTTGCCTCTAAACTTGCTGATTGTCGTTCTAAAGATCCATCTAAAACGGAAATGTATATAGTCGAAGGGGATTCGGCTGGTGGTTCTGCTAAACAAGGACGTGATAGTGTATACCAAGCCATTCTACCTTTAAGAGGTAAGGTATTAAATGTAGAAAAAGCAAGAGTAGATAGAATTTTAGGTAATCGTGAAATTATCTCCATTATTCAAGCAATAGGTACTGGTATTCAAGATGATTTTGATATAACGCAAGCTAGATATCATAAAATTGTAATTATGACCGATGCCGATGTTGATGGAGCGCATATTAGAACATTGTTATTAACCTTTTTCTATCGTTTTATGAAACCTTTAATAGAGGCGGGGTATGTTTATATAGCCCAACCACCATTATTCAAAATTTCACAAAATAAACGGGTAGAATATGTTTATAGTGATGAAGAATTAAAAGAAAAACTTGCGCATTTTTCTGGTAGACCGAATATTCAAAGATATAAAGGGCTAGGGGAAATGAATGCAGAACAATTATGGGATACAACAATGGATCCTAAATATCGTACTTTATTAAAAGTAAATATGTCTGATGCAATAGAAGCAGACAGAATTTTTAGTACTTTAATGGGAGACGATGTAGAACCGCGGAGAGAATTTATTGAAGAAAATGCGGTATATGTTCAAAATCTTGATGTATAGGAGGTATTCTTGTGAGTGAAAAAGAATTAGATCAATTAGAAGAAAAGATAGAACAAGAAGACTCTGAAGAAGATGATGTAGAAGTAGGAGAAGTTGAAAGATTAGATACAACTAATCCGGATGTTATAGATGTCGACTTAAATAGTGAAATGAAAAATTCATTTTTAAGTTATGCTATGAGTGTAATTGTTGCCCGTGCATTGCCAGATGTGAGGGATGGGATGAAACCTGTACATCGCCGTATTTTATATGCGATGGACCAAATAGGTGTTTATCATGATCGACCACATAAAAAATCTGCTCGTATTGTAGGGGACGTTATTGGTAAATATCACCCACATGGAGATACAGCAGTATATGAGGCTATGGTTCGTATGGCTCAAGACTTTAGTTATCGTTATCCTTTAGTTGATGGACATGGTAACTTTGGATCAGTTGATGGTGATCCGGCGGCCGCAATGCGTTATACAGAGGCTAGAATGAGTAAATTAGCTTTTGAAATGTTACGTGATCTTGATAAAAATACGGTTGATTTTCAAGATAACTATGATGGAAGTGAACAAGAACCAGCCATTTTACCAGCCAGATACCCCAATCTTTTAGTCAATGGGGCTACAGGTATTGCGGTAGGGATGGCAACCAATATTCCAACTCATAATTTAGTTGAAGTAATCGATGGAGTTTTAGCTTTAATAGAAAATCCAGATATCTCAATTGATGGTTTAATGGAATATATACCAGCACCGGACTTTCCAACAGGCGGAATCATTATGGGAGGTCAACAAGTAAGAAAGGCTTATCAAACTGGTACGGGAACAATCATTATTCGTTCAAAAGTCAAAATAGAAACCCTAAAAAATGGGAAACAAGAAATAATTATAACAGAAATACCTTATCAAGTTAATAAATCTAAATTAATTGAAAAAATTGCAGAACTTGCGAAAGATAAAATAATAGATGGGGTAACTGATTTACGTGATGAATCATCTCGTAAAGGCATGAAAATTGTAATTGAATTAAGACGTGATGCCAATGTTAATGTCATTTTAAATAATTTATATAAATTATCACAACTACAAATAACTTATGGCATTAATATGATTGCTTTAGATAAGGGCCAACCTAAAGTTCTAAATTTAAAACAAATTTTAGAATGTTATTTAGAACACCAAGTTGAAGTTATTACTAGAAGAACAGAATATGACTTAAATAAAGCTAAAGCAAGACTTCATATTGTTGAAGGATTGTTAATCGCACTTGCTAATATTGATGAAGTAGTTAGAGTTATTAAGTCTAGTGAGACAACTGAAATTGCAACTAAATCATTAATTGAAAAGTTTATTCTTTCAGAAATTCAAGCTAAAGCCATTTTAGATATGCGTCTTCAAACATTAACAGGATTACAAGTTAATAAGTTAGAAGATGAAAAGGTAAAATTAATTGAGTTAGTCGCTGATTTAGAAGATATTCTTGCTCGTCATGAACGTAAAATGGAAATTATTGTTGCTGAACTCAAAGAAATTCAAAGAAAATATGGCGATAAACGTTTAAGTGAACTCGATTTCTCTAGTGATTTGGATGTAAATGATGAAGATTTAATTCCAGTAGAAGACGTAATTGTCACAATTACTAATAAAGGTTATATTAAACGAATGAGAGTTGATAGTTATAAAGCTCAAAAACGTGGAGGAAAAGGTATAACAGGAACAAAGATGCAAGGTGATGATTTTGTCGAAAGAGTAATTTACACATCTTCCCATGATAATTTGTTGTTTTTTACAAATCTTGGTAAAGTATATACCCTTAAGGCTTATCAAATTCCTGCTGCTTCAAGAATTTCTAAAGGTTTACCATTAGTTAACATTTTACCATTTGAAGAAGGAGAGCGTTTAGCAACAGTTATCAACATTCAATCTGTTGAACAAGGCGGATATTTAGTATTTGCGACAAAATTTGGAGGAATTAAGAAAACTGAGTTAATCCAATATAAAAATATTCGTTCAACAGGTATTAGAGCAATTGTTCTAAATGAAGGAGATGAAGTAATTGAGGCTGCTTTAACAAATGGTCAAAAAGATATTATTTTAGGTTCATCAAATGGTAAAGCCGTAAGATTTAATGAAAGTTTAGTTCGTTCAACAAAACGTGCGGCTTCTGGAGTTAAAGGAATTAAAGTTGCTGAGAATGAAAAAACTATTGGAATGTGTGTTGTAAACTCTGAAGAAGATGAAATTATCATTCTAACATCTAACGGATATGGCAAAAGAACATCTGTTGAAGATTTTAAAGTTAAAGGACGTAATGGAAAAGGAGTTAAATTTATGAATTTAACGGGAAAAAATGGTGTTCCAGTATGTTTAAAAACAGTAACAGGTGAAGAAGACTTAATGATTATTACCGATAAAGGAATGATTATAAGAACACATTTAGACCAAATTTCAACAATTGGTCGAGATACTCAAGGGGTAAGAATTATTTCTTTAAATGAAGGACATAATGTTGCGTCAATTGCAATTGTACCAAGAAGTGATGAAGAAGATATAGAAGATTCATTTGAAGACGATGATGAAGGTTATTTAGATAATAAGCAACCAGAAATGAGTGATTTTTCGGATGAAGATCAAACATTAGTTGATGAAGAAGAGTAATTAATAAGATGAGCAGATGAAAACGTCTGCTCATTTGATTAAAAAAGTAAAATAATTAAGTATTAGATGAAATTAATTATAAATTCTTGACATTCGGTAAATAATAGATTATAATTAAATAGTAAAATCTGTGATAAGGAATAGTAACTAAGGTGTTTAGATTAGAGAACGAGTGGTTGGTGAAAACTCATGTGTAAACTAATTAGTGAATCTACCTTTGAGATGACTTTGAAAAAAGCTCCGGATGTAGGCCGTAATCTATTAAAAGCGAGAGGTAACTCTAATAAGGGTGGTACCGCGGACAAAAAATGTTCGTCCCTGTTGTTTACAGCAGGGATTTTTATATTTTTTAAAAGAGTATTTTTCGATAAAGGAGATAAAATAATGTTAGATATTAAATTTGTAAGACTTAATCCTGAACTTGTTAAAGAAAACATCAAAAAGAAATTTCAAGACGAAAAACTTCCACTTGTTGATGAGGCAATTGAGTTAGATGTTAAAATTCGTGATGTTAAACAAGTAGGAGATGAACTTCGTGCTAGACGTAATGTAGCAAGTACAGAAATAGGGAAATTAATGCGTGAAAAACGTGTTGATGAAGCAATGGAAATTAAGAAAGAAGTTGTTGAAATTAATGAAAAGTTAGTTTCTTTGGAAAAAGAAGAAGCAGAACTTTCCACAAAACTTAAGAAAATAATGATGACTATTCCTAATATCATTGATCCAAGTGTACCAATTGGAAAAGATGATAGTGAAAACGTAGAAGTTAAGAGATATTTAGAACCACGTATTCCTGATTTTGAAGTTCCATATCATCTAGATATTATTGAAAAAGTAAATGGAATTGATTTAGATGGTGCTAGAAAAGTATCTGGGAATGGTTTCTATTATTTAATGGGTGATATCGCCAGACTTCATTCTGCTGTCTTATCATATGCTCGAGATTTTATGATTAATAAGGGATTTACTTATTGTATTCCTCCATATATGATTAGAAGTGATGTGGTAACGGGAGTTATGAGTTTCGCGGAGATGGATGCCATGATGTATAAAATTGAAGGAGAAGATTTATACTTAATTGGTACTAGTGAACATTCAATGATTGGTAAGTTTATCGACACATTAAACGAAAAAAGCAAATTACCATATACATTAACAAGTTATTCACCATGTTTTAGAAAAGAAAAAGGTGCTCATGGAATTGAAGAAAGAGGAATTTATCGTATTCATCAATTCGAAAAACAAGAGATGATTGTTGTTTGTGAACCATCAGAATCTAAAGATTGGTTTGAAAAATTATATCAATATACAGTAGAACTATTTGTAAGCATGGAAATACCCGTTCGAACACTTGAGTGTTGTAGTGGAGATTTAGCCGATCTTAAAGTTAAAAGTATTGATGTAGAAGCATGGAGTCCACGTCAAAAGAAATATTTTGAGGTTGGAAGTTGCTCTAATTTGGGAGACGCCCAAGCAAGAAGACTTGGTATTAGAATAAAAGATGAGAATGGTAACTATTTTGCCCATACTTTAAATAACACTGTTGTGGCTCCTCCAAGAATGTTAATTGCTTTACTTGAAAATCACTTACAAAAAGATGGTTCAATTAAAATTCCGGAAGTTTTAAGACCATATATGGGGGGACTTGATTACATTAGATAACAAAAATAGAAGTTCCAGATTGTTTGGAGCTTCTACTTTGTTTTATAAAAATGCAGCTTTATTCAGTGATTTGCTTGTGTAGTTTAGTAAGTTCTTCGAAATTTGCATCATGTGGGGCTTCGTGAAAATAACATTCATCGTTACCATATCTTGGAATAATATGAATGTGATAATGATTAACTACTTGTCCTGCTTTGGGACCATTGTTATTTAAGATATTGACATCTTCGAAATGTAATTTGTTTTTTAGTAATTTAACTGTTTTGGTGACAGTACTAAATAATTCTTTGGCAGTATAATCATCAAGATCAAAGATATTTTCGATATGTTTTTTAGGAATAACAAGGGTGTGACCTTTCGTATTTTGAGAAATATCTAAAAAGGCCATTGTTGTTTCGTTTTCATAAATTTTATAACTTGGTATTTCCCCATTTACAATTTTACAGAATACACACATATATATATAACCTCCAGTTTATGTAATTATAACAAATATTTTTCACAAATAAAAGAAAAAAGATAAAGAAAGGAGAGCATAGGCTTGTCTAAATTAACAATTAAAAAAATGATTCTTTTAGCGGTATTGATAGCTTTAAGTTGTGTTCTTTCATATTTTGATAGTTATATATGCTCTTTTATATCTTTTGGGTTGATACGATATAAGTTGGGGTTAGCTAATGTTGTGATAATGGTAATATTGTATAATTATGATTTTAAAAGGGCAATTTTCGCAGTTGTGATAAAATCATTAATTGTTGGATTATTTTTTGGTGCCACAGGATTTATAACTTTTATAATAAGTTTATTTGGTTCCCTACTTAGTGTAATAGGAATGTATGTATTTAAGAGAATGCTTGTAAAATCAAATTTTACGCCTTTTATAGGGCTAATAGGAGGTTTTTTACATCCAGTAGGACAAATTATAGGGGCAATATTAATCTATGGATTTAAAGAGTTTTTAGCCTCAAGTTTAATTACTGCCCCAATTATGTTAATTCTTGGAATAATAACGGGAATAATCGTTGGTTTTACCGCACAACAAATAAATAAATATTTAAAAGATAAAATTAGCTAAAAGGATATTCGTATTCAATTTCTTCATCAAAGGCAACATATGAAAGATAAATAGTTAATAGTAGATAATATACATTGGTTTGAGTATCGCGTAAAACAATATGATCTTTGCCAGCCTCTAAGAGTTCGCCTTTATATATTTTAGAACCCCACTGACTACCTTCAAAGTTCATATACACAGTAGCAATTTTCCCTCTATTCAAACGCAGTATATTTTCAACATATGATTGTTCCGCGAATGTATAGGGATTTGGATATGGTTGCCCACTTGGCGGCATTTGATTCATAAATTGAGGAGGATACATTCCTCCCATACATGGTGAAAATCCATAAGGTTGTTGATAATTA
The DNA here is from genome assembly GCA_964384805.1 of uncultured Staphylococcaceae bacterium. Taxonomy (GTDB): domain Bacteria; phylum Bacillota_I; class Bacilli_A; order ML615J-28; family CAG-313; genus HGM10611. Next base: position 45,303 of record CAYLLO010000004.1, read on the forward strand.
ATTGTCATTTTTTGATAATTTAAATAGGAAATATTTATTTAATAAATATGCCTATTTTTAACTCCTTTCTAAAAAAATAATAGCTATTTATAGCAATTTTCCCCTGCTACTGGGGCATAAAAACAATGAGATTTAAATTTGCCACTATTCCATTGTCCCCACCATTGAGCACTACAAGCTCCATCGGTGTTATAAAACCATAAAGCATTTGTGGCCGGACTATGACGTTCACCTTTTAAACTTCTTTTAGCAAGCTTAAGATCTATATCTCTAGGGGCTTGATAAAAATAAGAATGAAGGGTTGCCTCAAATCCACCAGGACGTTGGAAAACCATTTTATAAATGGTATTAATATCTTGAAAATCTAAACAATTAGCCAAAACACGGTTTACGCCAACGTTGCCGACCATCAACATGCCAAGTTCACCTTCTGATTCGGCTTCAGCACGCATAAGGCGCGCTAAGAGTTTAAGTTCTTGATCATTATAAGCTACGACCGACATATTTCACCTTACCTTGTTTGGTAAAGTATATGTCTTATAATTAAAAAATATAACAAATTTGAGGATAAAAATATGAGTGAAGAAAAAACAAATTGTAATGGTGAGTGTTCTACTTGTAAATCAGTATGTGGCACTACTTGTCCGAAGTGTGGAGCACCAGGAAAACTAGTTCCTTCTGTGACGGTTGCGACAATAAGCAAGGGTCCAGTTAATTTAGAAGAAGATTATTATTTATGTTTAAGACCGAATTGTGATGTGGCATATTTTACAGAAGATCACAAAATGATAATAAAGGAAGACGTAAATGTCCCTATTTGGTTTAAATCTAAATATGAAGAATATATTGTGTGTTATTGCCGTAATATATATCTAAAGGATATTGTTTCAGCCGTAATTAACCTAGGAGGTTGTGACAATAAAAAAGAACTCTTACATTACCTAGGTAAAGAAGATGGTGCAGGCAAATGTATTATTAAAAATCCTACTGGCGCTCCATGTGATGAATTATTTGCGAACGCCATTAGTTATGCAAATAACATATATAACCAAATGAAACACCAGCAAGAAGAAAAAAAATAAGAAAGAGGTAAGGAAGATGTTGTCAGATATAGAGATTTCACAAAATGCCAAAGTTGAAAAAATTCACAAAATTGCTGAGAAACTAGCTATTCCTGAAGATTATTTAGAACAATATGGTTCTGATAAAGCTAAAATTAATTTAAATATTTTCAAAGAGTATGAAAATAAACCTGATGGGAAATTAATTTTAGTTACAGCAATTTCTCCTACACCACTTGGTGAAGGGAAATCAACCACGTCAATAGGGTTGGTTGATGCTTTATGTAAATTAAATAAAAAAGCTCTTGGGGCTCTTCGGGAACCTTCTTTAGGTCCTGTATTTGGAGTAAAAGGCGGAGCAGCAGGTGGAGGATATGCCCAAATTAATCCAATGGCAGATTTAAATTTACATTTTACAGGTGATTTACATGCGATTACGGCTGCCAATAATCTAATTAGTGCATGTCTAGATAATCATATTTTTCAAGGTAATGAATTAAACATTAATCCTAATCGTGTGGTATGGCAACGTTGTATGGATTTAAATGATCGGGCTTTGCGTGAGGTTATTGTCGCAAGAGAAGAAAAGAAAGGTGTAGTAGGTCGTCCAGAAAAATTTAATATAACAGTAGCTAGTGAAATTATGGCGATTTTATGTTTAGCTAAAGATATCAATGATTTAAGAAGTAGAGTAGATAATTTGATTCTCGCATATACCTATGATAACAAAATAATAACTGTTAAAGATTTAGGTATTACAGGATCGGTTTTAGTGTTATTAAAAGATGCTATAAAACCAAATCTCGTTCAAACTTTAGAAAATAACCCTATTTTAGTTCATGGCGGACCATTTGCGAATATCGCTCACGGATGTAACTCAATTATTGCCACTAAGTTAGGACTTAAACTGGCTGATTATTTAGTAACAGAAGCTGGTTTTGGAGCCGATCTTGGTGCAGAAAAATTTTTAGATATTAAATGTCGCGAAGCAGGACTAAATCCCTCAGCAGTTGTTTTAGTCGCAACCATCAAAGCCTTAAAATATCACGGAGGTGTTGAAGCTAAAGAATGTCAGTTGCCAAATTTAGATGCTTTAAAGCGAGGAATTGTTAACTTAGAAAAACACATTGATACTTTACAAACTTTTGGACTCCCTTTTGTAATTGCTTTAAATAGATTTGAAACCGATACTGATGAAGAGTTATCCTTTATGGAAAACTGGGCCATAGAAAATAATTATTCTCTTGCTTTATCAGAAGTTTTCACAAAAGGTGGAGCAGGTGGAATTGAACTAGCTAAAAAGGTAATTGACACTTGTGAGAAAGAAAACAACTTTAATTATTTATATGAGCTTACAGATCCAGTTGAAGATAAAATTTTTAAAATTGCTAGTAAAGTTTATGGAGCTAAAGAAGTTGTTTATAAAACAGCCGCATTAACGGTACTTGAAGAAATAAAAAAAACGAATTATAAAGATTTCTATATATGTATGGCCAAAACCCCTCTTTCTTTAACTGATAATGCGAAAATAGTTGGAGCACCAAAAGATTTTGTCATTACGGTTAAAGAGATTAGAGTTTCAGCAGGAGCTAAATTCTTAGTTTGCTTAACTGGAGCAATTATGACAATGCCAGGACTTCCTAAAGTTCCTCTTGCTAACAAAATAGATATCGACGAAAATAACAAAATTCACAATTTATCATGAGGAGGAATATATATGTTGCTAGATGGAAAAGCCTTATCTAACAAAATAAAGGAAGAATTAAAGCTAAAAATCGAATCATTAATTAATAAATATAACGAAACTCCGACTCTCGCAATTATTAAAGTAGGTAACAACTCTGCTAGTGAAATATATGTTAGAAACAAGGTTAAAACAGCCTCATTAGTAGGAATGAAAGTAGAGGTTGTAAATTTAGAGTCTACAGTTACGATGGAAGAATTAACTTCTACAATTGATTTTCTAAATAATAATCCTCAAATACATGGAATTATTGTTCAGTTGCCACTACCTGCTCACTTACAAGAAGAAACAGTGATTAATAGTATTAGCGATGAAAAAGATGTTGACGGATTTGGACTATTAAATAAAGGCAAATTATTTAGTGGCGCAGCATCTTTAAGACCTGCTACTCCTCAAGGAATTATGAGATTGCTTGAAGAATATAATATTGAACTTACAGGAAAGAGGGCTTTAGTTATTGGAAGAAGCAATATTGTGGGAAAACCAGTTGCTTTAATGCTTTTAGAGAAGAACGCGACAGTCACAATTGCCCACTCACGTACTCAAAACATAAACGAAATATCAAAGAATGCTGATATAGTAGTTGTTGCGGTGGGGAAAAAGCATTTTTTAACCGCCGATATGGTTAAAGAAGGAGCGATAATTATAGATGTTGGCATAAACCGAGTTGATGGAAAAATCTATGGTGATGCTGATTTCGAAAATCTTAAAGATAAAGCCTCATATATTACCCCTGTACCTGGGGGAGTTGGACCACTTACTATTGTTTCCCTTTTGGAAAATACAATAAAGGCTTTTATAAAGCAAAGGGAGGACAAATAATGATTATTGTTGGACTCGGAAATCCTGGTGAAAAATACGAAAAAACGCGCCATAATATTGGTTTTATGTTTGCAAATAAAGTAGCAGAGGCTAATAGAACTAGTTTTAAACTAGATAAAAAGTTAAAATGTATGTTAGCGGAATTTACTTTAAATGGTGAAAAACACTTTATAATTAAACCAATTACATATATGAATGCTTCTGGTGAAGCAGTAAGAGCAGTTATGGATTATTATAAAAAAACTGCCGATGATGTAATTGTTATCTATGACGATATGGATTTAGATTTAGGGAAGGTTAGAATAAGAAAGAATGGTTCTAGTGGTGGTCATAATGGAATTAAATCAATTATTGCTTATCTTAATACCGATATATTCAAACGCATAAGAATTGGAATTGGTCATAAACCAGCCGATGCGATTGACTATGTTTTAGGATGTTTTTCAAAAACTGATCAAAATGTTTTAAATGAAGTTTTTGATAAAGCCCCAGCAATGATAGATGATTTAATCTATAAAGGAATTGACTATATCATGAATCATTATAATGGGTAAAAGTATGAATATTTTAGATTATTTTCAAAGAGAAATAAAATATCACAATATCATTGAAGCAATAAATAATGATACAAAAAATATTCAAATAAATAATGTATCAAGCAATGCCTCGAAAATGCTAGTTGCTTCAAAATTTCAAGAAAAAGAAGAAACAATTGTGGTAGTATATCCTAATATCTACTATGCTAATCGGGCATATGAAGATTATATTGAATTACTAGGAGCTGATAAAATCAGCTTTTTTCCTGTCGAAGAATTTATTTCTAGCGAGCTTGTTTCCTCATCAAGTGCTTTTAGGCTCGAAAGAATGAAAACTCTAATAAATGTTTTAAATAAAAAACCTCAAATTATCATTACTAATATTGAAGGATATCTTCACAATGTTATGTCAAAAAAGAAATTAGAAGCCTCTTTTTTAAAAATTAGACAAGGAGATATTGTGAACAAAACACACTTAATTGATCAATTAGTGTCAAGAGGCTATAAAAAAAGCCCCATAACCGAAGTTGAAGGAACATTTAGTGTTAGAGGGGGGATTGTTGATATATATATAGTAGGTAGTCAAAAGCCCGTAAGATTAGATTTTTTTGATGATGAAATTGAAACTATTAAAGTTTTTAATGTCGATACACAGTTATCTTGTGGAACAATTAAAGAAGTTGATATTTATCCTATTTATGAATTACAATATGAAAAAGATGAAATCGAAAGTATAAAACAAAGGATTTTAGCAAACAACCAATTAAATGATAAAATCAGAAAAGATTTTCGATATTTAGAAGAATATGAATCACTTGATCAACTATATATATATTTACCATACATTGATCCATTTTATACGACATTTATTAGTATTTTAGATAATCCAATAGTGGTATTTAATGAATTTAATGAAATATTAGATAAAGAACATCTTAATTTATTGGAGATGACGACTTATTTTGAAAATAAAGAATATGTAGGCAAAAGCGATTTTTTTAAGTCAATCAATGATGTTATTACCGAATCTAAGAAAAATGTCTTTATGATGAGTTTTTTAGGCAATATTGAGGCGTTTACAATTAATGAAACGTATAATTTAGAAACAGCTAATAATATTGATTATAATAATAATATTAAAAATTTTATTGATGATATTAAAATGAATAAAGATAAAACATATCTAATAACTCATTTTGACGACTACAAACTATCTTTTTTTGAAGAAACCCTTAATAATGCTCAAATTAAGTATCAAAAAATAGATAGTTTTGATAAACTTAAAAAAACAATGGTTAATTTAGCGGTAATACCTAATGCTTTAGGTTTTGTTGATTATAAGAAAAAACTAGAAATAATTACACCACATGAATTTTCTAGTGGTAAAATAATAAAAAATAGTAAACTTCAAAAAATTTATAATCAGTCAAAGAAGATATATAATAAAGAAGAACTATCAATTGGGGATTATGTAGTTCATCAAGATTATGGAATAGGTAAATATTTAGGAATTAAAACAGTAGAACTAGATAATATTAAAAATGACTATATTCAACTTGAATATGATGGGGAATCTAAACTATATATTCCAGTAGAAAATATATATGTTTTAGAAAAATATTTAGGTGGAGAAAACAAAATACCAAAATTATCGAAGGCAACTGGTAAGGATTGGCAAAAGAAAAAAGCTAAAATAAAAGAAAAAGTTAGAGAAGTTGCTAAAAAGCTAATTACCATTCAAGCCCAAAGAGAATTGTTAAAAGGTTTTGTTTATCCTAAAGATTCAGTTTTTCAACATCAATTTGAAGCTGAATTTCCATATCAAGAAACCGAAGGCCAATTAAAAGCAATTGAAGAAGTTAAAAAAGACATGGAAGGCCCTAATCCCGTTGATAGGTTAATTTGTGGTGATGTCGGATTTGGGAAAACGGAAGTTGCAATGCGGGCAGCTTTTAAAGTGGTAGATAACGGTAAACAAGTAGCCTACTTAGTGCCTACGACAGTTTTAGCTCGGCAACATTATTTAAATTTTAAAGAAAGATTTGAGAAATATGGCATTAGAGTTGAATTATTAAGTAGATTCGTAGATGCGAAAGGGATCAAAGCAGTTATTGAGGGACTAAATAAGGGTTATGTTGATATTGTGGTCGGAACACATCGTCTTTTATCTAAAGATGTTCACTTTAAAGATTTAGGACTTTTAATAATTGATGAAGAACATCGGTTTGGAGTTGAACATAAAGAGCGAATTAAAGAATTAAAAGCAAATATTGATGTTTTGTCACTAAGTGCAACCCCAATTCCTAGAACCCTTCAAATGTCACTATCAGGTCTTAGAGATTTAAGCTTAATTGAAACGCCACCAGTGGATCGATTAAGTATTCAAACCTATGTTTTAGAAAGTAATGATTCAGTAATAAGAGAAGCAATAAGACGTGAACTTGGACGAGGAGGACAAGTCTTTTATTTAATGAATAGAATTAGTAATCTTGATAATATTAAACGTAAAATTAACAAACTTGTTCCAGAAGCACGAGTGGGGATCATTCATGGAGCAATGGAAAAAGATGAAATTGAAGATGTTTTGAACGCTTTTTTAGACCGAAATTATGATTGTTTAGTTTGTACTACGATTATTGAAACCGGTATTGATATCCCCAATGCCAACACTATCATTATTGAAAGGGCAGATACCTTAGGGCTTGCACAAATATATCAAATACGGGGTAGAGTAGGTAGAAGTGATAGAATGGCCTATGCTTATTTAATGTATGATAAAGATCGAATTTTAACACAAACAGGTAAAAAACGTCTTGATACCATTAAAGAATTTACAACGCTAGGTAGTGGATACAAAATAGCGATGAGAGACCTATCCATAAGAGGAGCAGGAGATATTTTAGGTAGCGAACAATCGGGATTTATTGATGATATTGGAATAAATCTATATATGAAACTCTTAAATGAAGCCATTGAAGAAGAAAAAGGCATTATTAAACCAAAAGAGGAAGAAAAAATAGTTGATTTAAAAATCTCTAAACATATTGATGAAAACTATATTAATGATGATGAAATTAGAATTGCGATGCATCAAGAAATTAATAAAATACGTTCAAGAGAAGAACTTAATAAACTGCTTAATGAGTTTAATGACCGTTATGGACGAGTAAACGATGAACTAAAGATATATGTTGAAGGAAAATACTTAAGTTTTTTACTTAAAGCCAAAGGGGTAGAAACATATAACGTGAAAAAAGATAAAGCATGTTTTAATTTTGATAAAGAAAAAACTTTAAAGATTCCGTATACGTTAATTAAATCCGCAGCAATTGGGGTTCCTGAATATATATTTAAATACCTAAATGACCGCATTTTTGTAGAAATACCACTTAATTTAAACAATAATGGTTTAGATGAAAACCATTATATATATAAGTTAACGAAATTTTTAGAAAACTTTTAAAAAACACCCTTACTTGGGTGTTTTTACAATAGATATATAGGTATTATTAAGTTTTCCCTATCTATAGCCGAAATATTTTCTTTGTACATGGAATTACTCTAGTTCTAAGAGAAATTTGCGTTTTTTAACAAATTAAAGGCTTTAATCTTAGAAACATTAGGATTATTTGACTTTTTGATTTCTAATGGATAAATTAAATCATCTTGTTCAATAATAATAACAATTTCGCGATTATCTCTGTCATAATAATAATAAAGTGGTTCAATACTAAGGTTTAAATAGCATTTCGTTAATCACATAGTTTTCTAATATTGCTAGCATCTTTTAGCCAGAAAAAACAAAAAATAATTAACGAATTAATATTAAATAATACAAAACAAGAATTTTCTCACTATAGTTGAATTAAACTCATCATTTGATTTATGGACATATATATAAACATAGCGTATAATGGGGGTGTAACGTTACCAAAAGATAAAATATGAGGAGATAATAAATGAATTTAGGAATTAAAGTTAAAGAATTAAGAATGGAAAATAATTTAACTCAAGAAGATTTAGCAGAGCAACTAGGAGTTTCATTTCAAGCCGTGTCACGTTGGGAAACAGGGGTAACATATCCAGATATTACTTTATTACCAGTTCTTGCTAATATGTTTAATGTAACAGTTGATTATTTGTTAGATGTTGATATTTTGAAAAAAGAAGAAGAAATTAATCAAATACTAAAAAAAGACGATGAGCTTGCACATGTAGGAAAAGTAAAAGAAAGAGAACACCTTTTAGAACAAGCACTTAAAAAATACCCAAATAACTGGGATTTTAAATCCAGATTATTAAGTGTATATCATGTTCAGACCGCAAATGCTACAGAAGAAGATGAAATATATCAAAAGAAAGTTATTGAACTTGGTAATCACATACTAGAAAAATGTACCATTGATAGTAAACGTTATTTAGCTATTGGTTCACTAATATTTGTATATGATTGGATAAGTGAAAGTAAAAAAGCTGAAGAAATAGCTAGTAACCTTCCAGAAAACTTTTATGATACCAAAGAATATGCTTTGATGACAATATCACACGGGAAAGAGAATAATAAAGCTGTTAAAGATGTTATATATAGTGTTTTGGAAATGTTTGATAGTGCTTTATGGTATTATAGAGGAACAAATGAAGAAAAGTTAAAAGTATATTTAAAATATAAAGAACTAATCGATGTAATTTTTGAAGACGGAAATTATTTATTCTTTAATGAACGTTTAGCCTCTATTTATGAACAATGTGCCATTATTAGTGCAAAATTAAAAAATAAAGAAGAATGTCTTAAATATTTAAGTTTAGCACTTGATTATGCGGAAAAATTTGATGAAATTGTAAAGGGAGCACCTACAACATATACAAGTTTATTAATGAGTGGTTTTGAAGAGAATCCAAGAAAATGGAAAAAGACTAACGAAATCAGTTCTTTAGAAAGAGTAAAATTAAATTTTGAAGAAACTAAATGGGCAGAATTTATTGTTAATGATGAAGATTATAAAAAGATAATTGAAAAATATTATAATAAACCTTTTTAAACTTTGTATAAATTGATTGATATTTATTAATAATAAAAATAGATAAAAAATAAAAATATTTTGTATATTCTACATATTTTTACCAACAATATAAATATGTAGAGGTGAAAAAATGAAAGCAACTGGAGTAGTCAGAAGAATTGATGATCTTGGCAGAATTGTAATCCCTAAAGAATTAAGAAGAACTATGCGTATTAGAGAAGGAGATTCACTTGAAATATTTATCGATGGCGAAAAAATAATGTTGAAAAAATATTCTCCTGTTCAAAATGTTAACGATTTTGTTATTGAATTTGTGGAAAGTATATATAGTTCTTATAAAAAAGATATGCTTATTACCGATAATGAAGTTATAATAGCGGGAGCAGGAAACTATAAAAAAGAGTTAATAGGCAAAAAAATATCTCCGAGACTTGAAGAAAAATTAACCAAAAGAGCAACGCAATATTTAGAAAAAGGTGAATACTTAGAATTAACAGTTGATTATGATATTAAAAAACCATCAGTTATTAAACCTATTAATGTATATGGCGATATCATAGGATGTGTGATTATATCAACAGATAATGAAATCACGGATGTAGAAAAATCACTTGCGGAATTTAGTGGAGTTTTTATGAGTAGATATTTAGAGGGATAAACCAGCAAATGCTGGTTTTTTGTTTATAAGGAAACTACATACTAAGACTTATGATAGAAAAAATACCCCC